>DATFFQ010000101.1:0-4341 GCA_035249955.1 Gemmatimonadaceae bacterium | reverse complement strand
AGACGGCTCATCACCAGCGTGCGGCGGGCGTGCACCGCGATCTCCGGCGCTCCGCCGGCGCCGGGCAGTCGCACCATCGGCCGGTCGTAAGCACCGATGACCGTCGTGTTGATGTTCCCAAAGCGGTCCACCTGCGCGCCGCCCAGGAAGCCGACGTCGATGCGTCCGTTCTGAAGGAAGCACTGAAAGACGTCGGGCATGCTGCACACCATGAGCGATCCACGCACGAGCGAGGGATCGCCAATCGAGATCGGCACCCGCTCCGGCGCCGCGCCCACCGCGCCCGACTCGTAGATGAGCACGAGATTCGGCGCGTGCGTCACCCGCGCCAGATTGCACGCCACGCTCGGCAATCCGATCCCGACGAAGACTACTTCTCCATCGCGTAATGCGCGGGACGCGGTCACGCACATCAGATCGGTGGGTGAGTGAGACATGAACGAGTAAGTGTTGTGCCCTGTGTTCGGCCGCCTAGCGATGGACTAACGGGACTGATTCCAGCGATGGACGTGGAGGCCCCTCTGCTCGGCCAGCTTGCGATGGACTAATGGTAGTAATTTCGAGTAATTCAGTAGGAGCTGAGAGATGAGAGCGTAACGGGGCACACCCTTACGCTCTTACTCTCTCATGCAGTACTGAATCACTGAAAATTACTACCGTTAGTCCGTTGCTCGGTGGCCGAATAGAGGGTCTTCCACGCACTCCTCTGGGTCCATTAGTCCCTTGCCAGGTGGCCGAATAGAGGGCCCGCCCAGCTTTCTCGTACTTTCGACATGTACTGGGCTCGGTCCTTCACTCCATACACGTACTCATCCAGCCACCTGCTCAGCCGCTCCGGATCCCGCGAGATGCTCTCCCACGCCACGTAGAAGTCGTTGTCCCGATCGTAATAGTCGTACACGTACGACGGGTGCGCGCCCCATGGCTCGACCACCACCGCGTCGACGATCGAGCCGGGAATCAGCGTCCGATTGGGATCGGCACGCACCACGCTGGAGTCGACCAGCTCCTCCACCACCACGATGACCCGCCGCGCGGCGAAGGCGGCCTCCTTCTGGACGCCGACGAGTCCCCACAGCTGAGTATTCCCGCCGGCGTCGGCCCGCTGGGCGTGCACGATGGTCACGTCGGGATTCAGCGCCGGCACCGTCGCGAGCGCTTCGCCGGTGTACGGACAGGTCACGCTGCGGATTCGCGGATTGGCACGCGGAAGATCGGTGCCCATGTAATCGCGCATCGGCCAGAACGGGAGCCCGGCCGCGCCGGCGCTGAAGCGCGCGACCATCCCGAAGTGCGAGTACTCCTCCAGCTCCAGCGCCGTACCGCCCGTCTGCTCCACCGCGCGCCGGAACGCGTGCAGCGATCCGGCTCCCGGATTCCCCGCCCAGGAGAACACGAGCTTCCGCGCGCACCCCGCGGCGATCATCTGATCGTAGATGAGATCCGGCGTCAGCCTGCAGAGAGTGAGATGGCGACGCCCCTGCCGGATGATCTCGTGCCCGGCCGCGAAGCAGATGAGGTGCGTGAATCCCTCGATCGCCACCGTATCTCCATCCCGAACGAGCGAGGCGATGGCTTCGTGCATGGAGGCGACCTTGGACATGAGAGGCACTGGGGGACTTGGGGATTAGGGACGAGGTGGACCGAATCTGAGATTCTGATGGCAGCAACGCGACGTCTACGCTCGACAGCGCTGCTATCACGAATTCTGACGAGGTCCACTAGTGACTGGGGATTGGGGATTAGGGATTGGGCCCCAGGGGTTGTAGCGTTGAGATCGCGTCCCGCGTCCCGCGTCCGAATGCCTAGTCCCTACTCCCCAGTCCCTCCCCAATCACCTCCAGCGCCGTGTCGACGTCGTATTCGTCGACCACCAGCGGTGGGGCGAGCCGCAGCGTGCTGCGGCCGGCGGCGAGAAGAAGGACGCCGCTGCGGAACGCGTGCCTAACGAGATCCTGGACCACCTCGGGCGCCGGCTCACGCGTGCCGCGGTCCTTCACCATCTCCACCCCCACCATCAGCCCTCGCCCGCGCACGTCGCCGATCGCCGCGTGACGCTCGGCCAGCCGCCGCGCACCGGCCATGAGGCGCTCACCCATCCGCGCGGCGTTCGCCATCAACTCGCTCTCCACCAGATCGAGCGTCGCGAGCGCGGCCGCGCAGCATACCGGATTACCGCCGAACGTCGAGCCGTGCGCACCCGGCTCCCACTTCATCACCGACTCCTTCGCGATCACGGCGCCGATCGGCATGCCCGAGCCCAGCCCTTTGGCCGTGAGCAGCACGTCGGGCTCGATCCCCTCGTGCTCGCAGGCGAACATCTTCCCGGTGCGGCCGATGCCGCACTGCACCTCGTCGGCTACGAGCAGGATGCCGTGCTCGTCGCACAGCTCGCGCAGCTCGCGCAGGAATCCCGCTGGCGGGATCACGTACCCACCCTCTCCCTGAATCGGCTCGACGAAGATCGCCGCCACGTCGCGCGGATGCAGGCGACGCACGAACAGATCCTCCTCGATCGCGCTCACCGAGCCGTAGGGGACGTGGTAGACCTCCGGCAGAAACGGGCCGAACCCCTCGCGCTGCCGAGCCTTGCTCGCTGTGAGGCTCATCGCCCCGTACGTGCGTCCGTGGAATGCGCCGGTGAAGGCAATCAGCGCCGGCCTCCCGGTGGAGTTGCGCGCGAGCTTGATCGCACCCTCCACTGCCTCGGCGCCCGAGTTGGTGAGGAACACCCGCTTGCGGCTCGCGCCCGGTGCCAGCATCGCCAAACGCTCGCACAGCGCGGCGAAGTCCTCGTAATAGAAGTCGCTGCCGCAGATGTGGAGGAACCGCCCCGCCGCTTCGCGAATCGCGGCCACGACCTTTGGATGGGCGTGCCCAGTCGCGGCCACGGCGATCCCGCCCATGAAGTCCAGGTAGCGGTTGCCGTCCACATCTTCGATCATCGCACCCTCGCCGCGCGCGACGACGAGCGGATACTCCTTGGGATACGAGGTCGAGGCCCACCCGTTCTGCCGGTCGACGATGGCCCTGGCCTTGGGTCCCGGTGGCGGAACCACGATGCGCGGATAATCCCGTGCCCCGCGCGTCGCGGCCGGCGCGGCCGCGCTCTGTGTCTTCGTCTGCATGATCACGCTCCCGGTGCTCGCCGGCGCTCCCTGCCGGCACGCCGACACCCAGCAGGAAGGTATTCGCCGGGCGCGGGCGGGGAAGATGCGGTCGTCAGGCTCGCGCTGGGTGCAGCCGCGACAACGTGTCGTGCAGCGCAGCCGCGAAACGCCGCACGAGATCGTCGATCTCCGCTTCGGTGATGATGAACGGCGGCGCCAGCATCACCACGTCCCCGTCGCCGCTCTCCAGGTGTCCGGTGTTCGGCCACACGACGAGACCGGCCTCCAGCGCCGCCGCACCGAACTGCTCCGCCAGGCCCACTGCACGCGGAAACGGCGTTCGCGTGGCGACATCCTGTACCAGCTCGACACCGGCCAGCAGTCCGCGCCCGCGCACGTCGCCGACGTGCGGAAGCTCCCGCAGCGCAGCGAGCTTCCGGTGAAAGATCGCCCCCATCGCCGCGCACCGCTCGACCAATCGATGCTGCTCGATGTACCGGATGACGGCCGCGCCCACGGCACAGCTCAGCGGATGGTGCGAGAAGGTCTGCGCGTGCACGAGCGCGCCGGAACCGTGCGCTAGCACATCCGTTACGCGCTGCGGCACCACCACCGCGGAGAGCGGTGCGTACCCGCCGCTGATCCCCTTGCCGAGGATCAGGATGTCGGGCACGACGTCGTACGGCTCGATCGCGCACCACGTACCGGTACGACCCGCGCCGGTGAGCACCTCGTCGGCGATGAAGAGCACGTCGTACCGGTCGCAGATCTCACGCACGCGCCGGTGGTAGTCGGGCTGCGGCACCGAAGCCCCCGTCGACGATCCACCCACCGGCTCGGCGATGAATGCCGCGATGGTATCAGGACCGGCGCGGACGATCGCTTCTTCGAGGGCATCGCCGCTGCAGCTCGGACAATAGGGAGGAACACCGCCGCACGCGCACCGGTACGGATACGGCGCGCGGATGTGCACGACGTCCACTAGCCAGTGGCTGTAGTACGCGCGATAGTGCTCACGTGCCGACGCCGAGAGCGCGAGCAGCGTGTTCCCGTGATACGCGGGCGCCAGCGCGACGATCGTGCGCTTGCTGCCGCGGCCGCGCTCCACCCAGTACTGGCGCGCGAGCTTGAGAGCGGCCTCTACGGCGTCGGAGCCGCTCGAGAGCGGATACACCTTGTCGAGCTCGCCGGGACAGAGCCTGGCGAGCTCGGCCGCCAGCTCTTCCACCGG
>DATFFQ010000100.1:0-3872 GCA_035249955.1 Gemmatimonadaceae bacterium | reverse complement strand
GCCGTCCGCCTGGCGGGCGGGCGCGAGGTGTGCTTCGTCGGCTCGGTCGACGACGACGGCATCGTGCAGACCGTTCGCACCGTGACGCGCGGCGACGTGCGGAGCGTGCTCGCGCTCCCGGGAGTGGCGCAGCGCGGCGAGATGCTGCTGCACAACCATCCGTCGGGCGAGCTCGAGCCATCGGACGCCGATCTGGAGGTGGCCGCACGGTTGCACGACGGCGGTGTGGGCTTCGGGATCGTCGACAACGATGCGCGCGAGCTGTACGTCGTCGTGGAGGTGCCGCGCACGCGAGAGACCACACCGGTGGTGCTCGCCGAGATCGACGGGGTGCTCGGCCCCAACGGTCCGATTGCCGGCGCGCTGCCGCACTACGAGGACCGCCCCAGCCAGCGCGCCATGGCGCGCGCGGTCACCAGTCTCTTCAATGGTGGCGGCATCGGGCTGCTCGAGGCCGGTACGGGAGTGGGCAAGTCGCTGGGCTATCTCGTGCCCGCGCTTCGCTGGGCGCTCGTCAACGGTGAGCGCACGATCGTCTCCACCAACACCATCAACTTGCAGGAGCAGCTGGTTGGCAAGGACCTGCCGCTGCTCCAGCGCGCGCTCGGCGACCAGCCAGTGCGCTTCGCGCTGCTCAAGGGGTGGCGAAACTACGTCTGCCGGTTGCGGCTGGACCAGGCGTCAGCGTCGGGGGCGGGGCTGTTCGAGGATGGCGTAGCGGCCGAGCTGAGCGCGCTGCGCGCATGGGCCGATCGCACGAGCGATGGCTCGCTTGCCGATCTTCCATCGCCGCCGCGGCCGGAGGTGTGGGATGAGGTTGCGGCCGAGCCCGACCTCTGCGGGCGGCTCAAGTGCCCACACTTCGAGACCTGCTTCCTCTTCCAGGCGCGGCGCGAGGCGGCACAGGCCGACATCATCGTCGTGAACCATCATCTTCTGTTGTCCGATCTGGCGGTGCGCCGCGCGCAGCAGAACTGGGGCGATGCCGCGGTGCTGCCCGCGTACCGCCGACTGATCGTCGACGAAGGACATCACCTCGAGGACGCGGCCGCCGCGCACCTTGGCGTCACCGTCACGCGGCGAGGGGTGCAGCGGCTGCTGGGCCGCCTGGACCGGCGCGGCAAGGGACTGCTGACGGCGCTCACGCTGCGGCTCTCAGCCCAGAACGATCTGCTGAGCACGGCGAGCCTCGACCTGCTGCAGGCTCGACTCGAGCCCTCCGTGCACGCCGCGCGCCACAAGAGCGCGCTCGTCTTCGATCTGCTCGATGCGCTGCTCATGGAGTCGGGCGAAGCGGTGCTGCGACTCACAGACTCGTTCGGCGAGCATCCGATCTGGCGCGCCGGGCTGGATGCCGCGCTCACCGATCTGCTGCGCGAGATCACGCTGCTGGAGGACGGCCTGGCGCTGGTGCGCGAGCGCATGGAGAGCGACGGCGCGAAGCGCGACGCGGTGACACCGCTGCTCAACGAGATGCGTGGCGTGACGCGCCGCCTGGGCGCGGTGGGGGACGGCCTCACGCGCGCGCTGCGCCCGTGGCCGGACGCCGAGCCGAGCGTGCGCTGGTTGGAGGTGCGCGGGCGCGAGCGGAATGTCGCCGTGACGTCGGTACCGCTGGACGTCGCGCCCATCCTGCGCGATGACCTCTTTCGCCGGCTGGAGACCGCCGTCGTCACGAGCGCCACGCTCGCCAGCCGCTCGGATTTCGGCTTCCTGGCCACTCGTCTCGGACTCACCGAGCCCGATGTGGAGCCGTCCACCGCGATCTTTCCGTCACCCTTCGACTTCCGCACGCAGTCGGTGCTGGCGATTCCATCGGATGTGCCGCCACCGAACGTCGATGCGCCGGGCCATCTGCGCACGGTCGTGCGCGTGACGCTCGACGTCGCCGCCGCGGCCGATGGTGGGATCTTCGTGCTCTTCACGAGTCATCGCGACGTGCGCGCGGTCGCGGCGGAGCTTCGCGTTCGCGGCACCGATCGGCGGTGGCCGCTGCTCGTGCACGGCGAAGATGCGCGCGACACGTTGCTGCGCCGCTTTCGCGAGTCGGGGCGCGCCATTCTCCTCGGCACGGCATCGTTCTGGGAGGGTGTGGACGTGGCGGGTCGGGCGCTGCGCGGGCTCGTCCTCGCGAAGCTTCCCTTTCGCGTCCCCACCGATCCGCTCACCGCCGCGCATTGCGAGGACATCGAGCGTCGTGGCGGCGATGCATTTCGCGATTTCATGCTTCCACACGCCGCGCTTCGTCTCAAGCAGGGATTCGGCCGACTCATTCGCTCGACCACCGATCATGGCGCCGTCGTGCTCTGCGATCCGCGCGCCGTCACCAAGGGCTACGGGCGCGAGCTGCTCGAGGCACTGCCGCCGGCGCGGCGTCTCTCGGGGCCATGGGACGCGCTGCGCTCCGAGCTGGAACGATTCTACCGGCAGGCGCCGGAGCCGAACGAGTGAAGCGCCCCGGAAAGGTCGTGTGCGTGGGACGGAATTATCGCGAGCATGCGCGCGAGCTGGGCAACGAGATTCCCCCCGAGCCGCTGATCTTCCTCAAGCCACCGTCGAGCGTGATCGGCAGTGGTGAGCCGATCGTGCTTCCGTCGCTCTCCGAACGTGTCGAGTACGAGGGCGAGATCGGCATCGTGCTCCGCAGCACGCTGCGACACGCGTCGCAAGTGGAAGCCAGGCGCGCGATTCGGGGCGTGTGCGCCGTGAACGATGTAACCGCTCGCGACCTGCAGAAGAAGGACTCACAATGGACGCGGGCGAAGGGGTTCGATACCTTCTGTCCAATCGGAGAATGCCACGACCTCTCCGACGGTGACGTCCTCGATGGCCTCGAAGTCATCACCGCGCTCAACGGGAGCGAGCGGCAGCGCGGCATGGCGGCGCAGATGGCGTTCTCGATCCCGATGCTCCTGGCCTACATCTCCCGCATCATGACCCTCGAGTCGGGGGACGTGATCGCGACCGGAACGCCGGCCGGCGTTGGCCCGCTCTCCCCCGGCGACGTGGTGGAGGTGTGCATTTCCGGCAAAAGCTCGGTGAGCAACCCAGTCATCGCGGAAGGGTGAGTGACGAGGCACGCCGCACGATTCCACACACTCCCCGAGTATCCGCTGGCGGCGATCCCGCAGAAGAAACGGGAGCTCGCCGCGCGCGGCGTGGATGTGATCGATCTCGGCGCCGGCGATGCCGACCTCGCTCCGCCACCGGTCGCGGTGGAAGCGCTCGAGCGCGCCGCGCGCGAGCCGGCGATGAGCCGCTATGGCTTCGGCCTTGGCCTTCCTGCCTTTCGAGAGGCGGTGGCGGCGTTCATGGAGCGGCGATTCGGCCTGAGCTTCGATCCGTTCGCTGAAGTCGTTCCGCTCATCGGCTCCAAGGAAGGGATCTCGCACATCGCGCTCGCCTATCTCGACCCGGGGGACATCGGTGTCGTCCCCGAGCCCGGCTACCTCGCGTACCTGGGCGGGACGCTGCTCGCCGGCGCGACGCCGTACCTGTACCCGCTGCGCCAGCGCAGCGGCTTCCTCGTCGAGCTGGATGAGGTCCCGCTCGACGTGCTGATGCGCGCGAAGCTCGTCTACCTCAACTATCCGAACAATCCGACGGCCGCGATCGCCCCGCGCGACTACCTGCAGCGCGTGGTGGAGCGGTGCAGGGAACTCGACCTCCTCCTGGTGTATGACAACGCGTACTCGGAGCTCGCCTTCGACGGGTACGTGCCGCCCAGCATTTTTCAGATCGACGGGGCGCGCGACGTGGCGATCGAGTTTCACTCGCTGTCGAAGACGTACAACATGACCGGCTGGCGTTGTGGCTGGGCCGTTGCGCGCCCCGAGATTGCCGGAACCCTGACGAAGATCAAGTCATTTGTC
>DATFFQ010000099.1:0-12462 GCA_035249955.1 Gemmatimonadaceae bacterium | reverse complement strand
CCGTTCTCGATGTCATCGGGTGTCGTGAGCTCGCGCGGCGAGTGGCTGATCCCGCCGACCGATGGCACGAAGATCATGCCCGAGGGGCCGATCCGGGCCATCACCTGCGCATCGTGGCCGGCGCCACTGGGGAGCGACCTGGACGAGAGCTTCAGCTCCGCCGCCGCTTCGCCGATGGCGCGCTTGATCCGGCCATCGGTGAGAGCCGGCTCGGTGCTGAACGTCGGCGCGTACGAGAACGTGGTGGCGGTCTCGCGACCGATGCGCAGACCTTCTTCCTGGATGCGCGTGAAGAGGCGCGCGATCTTCGCCCTGTCGAGATCGCGGATCTCGAGGCTCAGCACGACACGCCCGGGAATCACGTTGGGCGCGCCCGGGAAGGCCTGGATGCGCCCCACCGTCCCGACCTGCCGTCCCGGCTCGCTCCGCACCACACGCTCCACGGCGCCAACGAAGCGCGAGGCGGCGAGCAGCGCATCCCGCCGCTGGTCCATCGGTGTCGTGCCCGCGTGGTTGGCGAATCCGTCGACGGTCACGTCCCACCAGCCAATGCCGACGATCCCCTCCACGATGCCGATGTCGATCTGCTCGCGCTCGAGCACGGCTCCCTGCTCGATGTGCAGCTCCAGATACGCGGCGATCGAGCCGGACACCCGGCGGGCACTCTCCAGGTGCGCCACATCGCCGCCGAGGAACACGATGCCGTCGGCGATCGACTTCCCGCTGCGGGTAGTTTGCGCCAAATCACGCTCGGTCAGCTCGCCGTTCGCTGCCCGGCTGCCGACGGTGCCGCCTTCCTCGTTCTGCCAGATGACCACCTGGAGGGGGTGCCGCGTGGTGACGTCGTTCTCCGCCAGGGTGCGCGCGACCTCGATCGCCGAGAGCGATCCCACCACGCCGTCGTAGTTGCCACCATCGGGAACGGTGTCGATGTGCGATCCGAAGAGGATCGGTTTGCGTGACGCGTCGCGCCCCGCGCGCCGGCCGACGATGTTCGCTGCGGCGTCGATCGACGGCTCGAGCTGCGCTTCCCGCATGAGCCGCATCACGAGCTCGCGGCCGGCCTTGTCGGCGTCGCCATACGCCACACGGCTGGTTCCGGTCGGCGTCTTTCCGATCTGCGCCAGCTCCTCGAAGTGCGACATGAGGCGCACGCGATCGACGCGCAACGGAGCAATCGGGGTCGGGCCAGCGAAGCCTGCCGGCACCTCCAGCCGCCGGCCCAGCGCGAACGCGCCCAGTGCCCCCATCATCTCGAGGTTGAACTCGCGTCTCTTCACATGGACCTCCGCGCCCGGCCGCCACGCGGCCGGACGAGCCGGAAGTGGTGGATGAACGACCGCGGTCGACCTGAAAGTGAGCCGATCGCCGATCGGATGCGAGTGTGCCGCCTTCGGCGGCCGTTCGCATCGCCTCGTCAGCGCCGCCCCCTTCCCCTCTAGCGCCGCCGCGGTACCACCGGACACAATCACGGCATGGCCGCAGTGCATGGTGCCGCTCCGGTGCGACGTCCTGTCCCGGTCACCCTTGGGAGCCCCCGCTTCCAGTCGGTGGAGCTCGAGTGCTGCCGGGTGAACCTGGTGGATTTTCCATCCACGCTGCGGCTCGCGCCGCACATTCACGAGCGGCCCATCGTGGCCGTGACGCTCGGCGGCGCGTTCGACATCTCGTTCCGCGCGCGCACCATGAGCACACAGCGCGGATGGGTGCATGTGGAGCCGGCGACGGAGCGACATGGCAACGCGTTCGTGCGCCATGGGGCGCGCGTGCTGGCGCTCGAGGTGAATTCGGAGGGAGCGCGCGATCTGCTCGAGCCGTGCCTACGCCTGCTCGATACCCCACTCAGCGCATCGAGTCCGGCGGCTGAGGTCGCGGCGCAACGGCTGGCGCGCGAGATCGCGGAGCCGGATGATCTCTCGCCGGTCGCGATGGAGGGGTTGCTGCTGCAGCTGCTCGCCGCGGCCGGCCGCCTTTACACGGTGCAAATTGAGCGCGCACGACCGCCGCAGTGGCTGCTCCGCGCGCGCGACATGCTGCACGAGGGGTTTGCGCAGTCCGTTCGCGTGCGGGATGTGGCGCGCGCCATGGACGTGCATCCCATGCAACTGGTGCGTGCCTTCGAGGCGCACTTCGGCGTTCCGCCGTCCACGTACCTGCGCCGGCGGCGCCTGGAGTGGGCCACCGCGCAGCTCGCCGGCACCGATGAGCCGCTGGCGGCGATCGCCGCGCGCGCAGGGTACGCGGACCAGAGTCACTTCACTCGCGACGTCAGGCGCGGGACCGGCCTCACGCCACTCCAGTACCGCCGGTCGAAACGCCGCTGAGTGTCCCCTCCCAGCTGAACCCTCGGCAACCCAACGGCGCCCGACCTCGTTGCTGCTACTTGACCTGGATGTTGCCCTGTATCACTGGTGAAGCGTTGTTCGGCCAGATGCGCATCGCGCAGTATTGCTCGGATGTAGTGATACCAGCCGAACCCTCGAACCCCACGAAGGTGATCCGGCCGTCGGCGCTTGCACCCTCACCGCCATCCGCGACCCGGAACCAGATGTCGCGTCCCGGTTGATGGATGGCCTGCTGGAACGCCGGATCGGTGGTGTTGTTGCTCCGAATGACGCCGCCGATCCACGCCCGTCCGAGCACCGGGTCGACAGCCAAGCACGTGACGTCGGTGACGAAGTCGTAGGTGAAATCGGGATCGTCGATGAAATGCCGGGCCCAGCCGCTGGCGCTGCCATCGCCGTGCAGGTGGGCGCTGATGTTGAATTGCAGCTCCAGTACGCCCAGCAGGGCCCTTCCGCCGCCGGACGCGCGATGCGCCACCTGATTGCCGCTCGGATCGAAGGACGCGATCTCGACGAGCGCGGGCTCGGCGGGCTCGGTCGCGTGCTCGCAGCCGAGCAGCACGGCGACTCCGAGCATCGGCAGCAGCGAACGGGTCATTCTCATGTGTCTCCTCCACGTGGATGGTTGGGACAGACTAGGGGGAGAGCGCAGGCGGGTCTTGGAGCGGCGAACGGAGATGGAACGGAGGAACGGGGGTAGCGGGTAGCGGGTAGCGCGTCGCACGACGTAGCATTCAGCGACCTCTTCCGTCCTCTGCCGCACTCGCTACTCGCTACCGCTACCCGCACTCCCATGCCTCTCGCCGAACCCGTTCTCCTGAAGCGCTTCGATGCCCCCGATGAGGTCCGCGAGATGGTCAAGGGGCGGTTCGAGATCGTCCGCCTCGGCGGCGTCACCATCGGGCGCGCGACCTATGAGCCAGGGTGGCGCTGGTCGCAACACGTGGGTCTCCCGTTAGGGGCCACGCGATGCACTGTGGCGCACGTGGGGTTGGTCCTGGCCGGCGCCGCCACGGCGGCGTTCGACGATGGCACGGTCATCGAGCTTCGCGCCGGCGAGCTGTTCTACATTCCGCCGACGCCGCACGACAGCTGGGTGATCGGCGACGAACCCTACGTGTCGCTCCATTTCCTTGGAGCGGACAGATACGCGAAGTGATGCGCACCGTCTATCCGGCCGTGTAGCCCCATGCGACTCCGTCGACTCGTGCTGCTGGCGCCGCTCATGCTCGCCGCCAGCGCTGGCGGTCCGGCACTCGCCGGCTGTTCCACCTTCCGCGGGGGCTGCTGTCGAGTATGCGGTGCCGGCACCGAGCCGTGCGGCAACACCGGCATCGCGATTGGCGAGCCCTGCCGATCTCGTTTTGGCTGTGCGTGCTTCCCGGACGGAAACCGCGATCCCCAGCTTCCGCCAACACCCCGGCCGGGGCGCGACACGACGCGCGTGCCTCCCCGGCCGTGATCCATGGCGATGGCTAGCGTTTCGCCGGTAACTGCCTCGGCACGCTCGTTCAGCGCCCGGTATCTCGGCCTCGAAGCGCTGCCGGAGCCCGCGACCGAGGTGGCTGAGATCCGCGAGCTGGATCTCACCGGCAATCGACTGTCGAGCGTTCCCGACTGGATTGCGCGACTCACGAAGCTCGAGCGCGTAGTGCTCGACGAGAACCGGCTGTCATCGCTGCCATCTTGGCTCCCCACGCTGCGCACCCTGCGCGAGCTGCACGTCGACCGCAACGAGCTGGCCGTGCTTCCGGGGCAGCTTGGCGAGCTGGAGCAGCTCGACCTGCTGAGCGTGCGCGGCAATCGCCTGCGTACGCTCCCTGACTCCCTGTCGCACCTTGACGCACTGCGCACCCTCTCGGTGGGCGAAAACCCGCTCGGCGCCCTGCCTGGTGTCGTCCACTCGCTTCGAGACCTCGAGCACCTCTACGTGCACGGTTGCGGACTGGAGCGCTTTCCGCAGGAGCTGGAGCACCTGACGCAGTTGCGCACGCTGGACCTGGGACACAACCCGGCGGGCTCACTCCCCGACTCGCTCGGCAGCCTGAGGCAGCTCCGCGTCCTCTACGCGAGCCACCTCGGCCTCACGATCCTGCCGGCGTCCATCAGCGCGCTCGAGAGCCTCACGTACCTGGGGCTCGGCAGCAATCGCCTGAGCGCACTGCCCGACTCCATTGGCGAGCTGAGCCGGCTTCGCGAGCTTCGCGTCGATGACAACGCCCTCGTGGCACTATCTGACTCGTTAGGCAGCCTGGTGGAGCTGACAGAGCTCTGCCTGAAGAACAACCGCTTGACGTTGTTTCCGTCGCGGCTCGGCCATCTCGCCAGCCTCCAGCGGTTGGAGCTGCGCAACAATCACATCGCCGCTCTGCCCGATTCGATCGGTGGCCTGCGCAGCCTGGCCGAGCTCGACCTGCGCGCGAACCGCCTGGTCGCTCTCCCGGCGAGCCTCGGCGAGCTGCCACGGCTGCGGAAGCTCGACCTGCGGTGGAACAAGCTGCGCGACATCCCCGACACGCTCGGACAGCTGGAAGCACGGGGATGCAGGATCCTCCTGTGAGCCCGCGCTCGCGCATCGCCTGGCAGGGAGCGGTGATCGTCGTCGCCTGGACTCTTGTCGCGCTCGTCTTCGCGGGGCACACCTATTTCACCTACCAGGCCGACGGACGCCCGGTGCCATTCCGGTACGCCGTCTGGTGGAGCATCGCCGAGTGGTACACGTGGGCGTTGCTCACGCCGCTCGCCATCGTAGTCGCGCGCCGGTTTCGGCCACCGCCGCATCCCGTGAGGCGCGTGTTGGCGCTCGCGCTCGCCGGAGCGGTGATCGCGCTCCTTCAGGTGACGTTGGAGTACACCGCCGACCGGGCGTTCGTGGCGCTGGCCGGCGACCCGGACATCACCGTGCGTACGTGGCTCTCCGACGGCGAGCGCGGGGCGGCGATGCAGCTCGGCTATCTGCTGCCGCGCAAGTTCGGGTTCAGCTACGTCACGTTCTGCGCGATCGTCTTCGTGGTCCACGCAGTGGACTACTATCGTTTGTCTCGCGACCGCGAGCTGCGTGCCGCACGGCTGGAAGCCGCGCTCGCCACGGCGCAGCTCCAGGCGCTCCAGGCACAGCTTCACCCGCATTTCCTGTTCAATACGCTGAACGCCATTGCCAGCCTGATCCCCGAAGACCCGACTGCCGCGGAGGAGATGGTCGAGGCATTGAGCGAGCTGCTGCGCGCGGCGCTCCAGGATGGTCGCACGCGTGAGGTTCCGCTGCGGAGAGAGCTCGATCTCGCCGACCAGTACGTGCGCATCCAGCAAATTCGCTTTCACGATCGATTGCGCGTCGATCGCGACGTCGCCGCCGACACCCTCGATGCGTTGGTGCCGCCACTCCTGCTCCAGCCACTGGTGGAAAACGCGATCCAGCATGGGATCGGGTCACGCCCGGACGGTGGGATCGTCACGCTGCGGGCGCGCCGTGAGAACGGCTGGCTGCTGCTGGACGTCGAAGACGACGGCCGCGGCCTGTCGGTCAGGACATCCGCGGTGACCGGCACAGGCATCGGGCTGGCCAATGTGCGTGCGCGACTCGAGCATCTGCACGGCGAGGCAGCGCGACTCGAGGTCGCCGACGGCGCAAGCTCGGGCGGTGTCGCCGTGCGCGTACGGTTGCCGCTGCGCCGCTCGGCAGACATGGCCATGCACGAGAGCCCCGCGCAGTGAGCGACCGGCTGCGCATCCTGCTGGTCGATGATGAGCCGCCGGCACGCAGGCGCCTGCGGCGCATGCTGGCCGCGGAGCCTGACGTCGAAGTCGTGGGTGACTGTGCAACGGGCGCCGAGGCGATCGCTGCGGTCGACGAGCACGCCCCTCATGTCGTCCTGCTGGACATTCAGATGCCTGACGGGGATGGCCTCGACGTGGCGGCCAGCATCGGTGGTGCGGCGCGACCGCTCATCATCTTTATCACCGCGTACAACGAGTACGCCGTCCGGGCCTTCGAGACCGCCGCACTCGACTATCTCGTGAAACCGGTCGGGCGGGCGCGACTGCGGACGGCCCTTGCCCGCGCCCGCGAGCAGGTGTCGCTGCGCACGTCCCGCGACCTCCCGCCTGCCACCGAGCCCGGCTCAGCGGCCGATCGGTTTCTGGTCGACCGTGGCCACCACCAGGACGTGCTGCGCGTCGATGACATCGATTGGATCGAGGCAGCGGACAACCACGTGATCGTCCACGTCGGCGGCGAGCGACACCGCTTTCGGCGCACGATGGAGCAGATGGTCGAGCGGCTGCCGGCCGACCGGTTCGGGCGCGTCCACCGGTCGGCGATCGTGAACGTGGAGCGCGTGCGGCACGTGCATCCGTGGTTTCACGGCACGTACCTGCTGGTGCTCGCCGACGGCACCAAGCTCACCACGGGGCGCCAGTACCAGGCGCGGATCATGGAGCGGCTGCACCTGCTTCGCTGACGCCCGCCCTGAGCGGTGCCTGGACTGGTCACTTCGCGCGTTCGCCACGCTTCTTCGACGTCCGCCTCGGCCCGCTGGCCGTTTGCCCCGCGGCGCTTGGTCGCCGGCGCTGTGCCATCGACATTGGCTCCTCACTCACCGGTTGTGGGGCGCCCATGCGTCGTTGCCGCACACTCGTTCTCCCGACTCTCCCGTCACGTCGCACGGTGTGCGCCGCCGCGGCCATCGCGCTCCTCGCCGTCATGCCCTCGATCGCCAGCGCACAGCAGCGCGCTGACGCCCGGCAACGGCCGGGATCATCGCTCGCGCTGAGGCGCCGGGCGCACTGGGGCGCGGCGATCGTTCCTGCAGGCGATGACTCGGGCGCGGTCGTCCGGCGCGTCGACCCTGCCATGGCGGCCGCTCGCGCGGGACTCCGCGTTGGGGACCACATCGTGCGTCTCAACGGAAGGTCCGTGCGTGGCGCGGACGCGTTCTGGCCGGCATTCCGGGCGATTCGCGGCCTCGACACGGTTCGCGCGGTGGTGCTCCGCTCGCGCGACGGCGCCGCGGCGGACACGGTGAGCCTTCGCTTCGTAGTGGATTCTCTCCCCCACGAGCGCATCGCCGGAGTAACGGTGACCTACGGTGCGATCCGCTCCGATCGCGGCCATCTGGTGCGTACCGTCGTGACGCGCCCCACCGCCGCCGGAACTGGTCCCCTGCCGGGCATGCTCTTCATCCCGTGGTTGTCATGCGATCCCGTCGAGAAGCCCGATCCCGGCACCGACGGCTTCGCGCACACGCTGCGTGAGGTGGCGGCACGTTCCGGGATGGTGCTCATGCGCGTCGAGAAGCCCGGGCTGGGTGACAGCGAGGGTCCCGATTGCCGACATGGCTCCCTGGACGACGAGATGGCCGCCTACCGGGCGGCGCTCCGCGCGCTGCGCGCGACGCTGGGAGTGGATTCAACCCGGCTGTACCTCTGGGGTGGTAGCCTCGGCGGCGCGCTCGCTCCGATCCTGGCCGTCGACGACGGAGCAGGCGTCGACGGCGTCATCGCCGCCGGCGGGTTCACCAAGACCTGGTACGAGCACATGCTCGAGATCGAGCGGCGCCGACTGCAGCTGCTCGGGAGCTCGCCCTCGGAGGTGAACCAGGCGATGCGCGGGTTCGCGCTGTTCTACACCGAATACCTCATCCGCCGGCGTACGCCGGCGCAGGTGCTCGCCGACCGCGGCGAGCTGCGACCGCTCTGGTACGACGAGCCGGCCCATCAGTATGGCCGCCCCGCGTCGTACTATCACGCCGTGCAGCAACTCGACGTGGAAGGAGCCTGGGCCACCGTCGCGCAGCGCCGCATCCCCGCGCTCGTCGTGTGGGGCGAATACGACTGGATCATGAGCCGCGACGATCAGGAGCGCGCGGTGAGCATCGTCAACGCGCGATTCCCCGGCGGCGGGACGCTGGCCGTAGTTCCGAGGACCGACCATGGCCTGATGGCGTACTCATCGCTGGCCGACGCCTTCGGTGACGTAGGTCCGACGTACGACGGGGCGGCCGCGCGCGCGATCGTGGCATGGCTTCGCCGGCGATCCAGCGCCGCGCGCTGACACCGACCGACCTCAGACGACCTGTTCTGCGCTCAGGGGCGGCGAGCGGTCGACTCGCGCGTCGTCATCCGGCTCGACAGCAGCACCCACGCCGCCAGCGCCGCCGACTTCTGCTCCGCTCGCCAGGAACCGCGCTGATCGCGGCCCAGCTCGGTCAATCGCCGCCGCAGCGCCGCATCGCCAACGCCCAGTGTCCTCGGTGCGTTGCCGTAGAGGTCGCGCTCCAGCATCGTCGTACACTCGAGGCCGTGCTGGCGCAGCGCCTCCTCGACCACCCGACGAAAGAGCTGACCCTCCAGCGCGTGGATCCGGATGTGCTCGTTGGCGATGGTGGAGGGATCGATTGCGCTCGTGCCGACCACCGCCGTACGGCGGGGAGCGTGGCCGGCGCGCTCGTGGCCGGTGAGCAGCTTGGCGATGTTCCGCATCGCGCACCGCTCCACGCGCCTGACGAGTGCGGCGACGACCCGTTGGTCCTGCTGCGCGCGTCCGAAGCCGGCGTGATACGGCTGCACCGTCTCGGGTACATCCGGGTCGGACAGCACCACGCGGTCGACGCCGAGCAGCACCGGCGCGCGGCGCGAGCCGCCGACGAGCGCGGCGACCGCCCACCCCGACTTCACCCTGAACGCGAGCGCCGGCCCTGCCACGCGAAGCCTACCCTGCCCGGCGCGGCGAACACCGTCACTCACGCGGCGCTCGGGCCACGACCTGCGTGCCGTAACGAACCTTCCCACCCACGATCGTCACATCGACCCGCGCCGTCGGGATCTCCGCCTCCGGGACGCGCATGATGTCCTTCGACAGCACGACGACGTCGGCGAGCTTGCCCGGCGAGATCGAGCCCTTCACGTCCTCCTCGAACGCCGCGTAGGCGTTCGCGATGGTGTAGGACCGAAGCGCCTCCTCCCGCGTCATCCGCTGCGCGGGGAAGAAGACGTTGCCATCCGACATCCGCCGCGACACCGACGCGTAGAAGGACGCGATCGGATCGATCTTCTCGACCGGGACATCGGTTCCGTTCGTGACCACCACGCCGGAGTCGAGCAGCGTCCGCCACAGATAGGCGCCGCTCCTCGCTCGCGCCTCGCCCAGTCGCTTGATCACCCACGGCCCATCCGACGTGCCGTGAATCCCCTGCATGGATGCGATCACACCCAGGCGGGCGAAGCGCCCCACCTCGCTCGGATGCAGGTGCTGTGCGTGCTCGATGCGCCAGCGCAGATCGGTCTTGTCCGGGTTCGCCTCGAACACGCGCTCGTAGATGTCGAGCACTACGCGGTTGGCCCGGTCGCCGATGGCGTGCGTGTTCACCTGAAAGCCGTTGGCGATCGCGATCTCCGCCGTGCGCGCGATGTCCTCCGGCGGCTCCAGCGTGAGACCGGTGCTCGACGGCAGATCCTCGTACGGCTCGAGCAGCCACGCTCCGTGCGGCCCGAGGGCACCGTCGATCTGTCGCTTGATCGCCCGCACCGTCAGGAACTCGTTGCCGTAGCCGACGAGCCGGTATTCCGGGAGCCGGCGGCTCATCACCTCGTTCGGCTCACGGCGCACCATCACGTACAGCCGCACCGGTAGCAGCCCGCTGTCGGCCAGCACCTTCAGCTTGTCGATGGTCTCGAAGCTCGATCCGGCGTCGTGGAAGGTCGTCACACCATGCGAGAGCGCTTCCTGACCGGCCAGCTCCACCACGCGCTTGAAGTCCGCCCACGACTGGCCGCCGGCGCCGCCGGCCGCGCTGTCACGCGCCCGCGACAGCAGTCGCTGCGCCGTTTCGCGCAGGAGTCCGGTGGGCGCCCCGGTCGAGTCCTTCACGATCTCCCCGCCGGGTGGATTGCGCGTGCCGCGATCGATGCCGGCGAGCTCCATCGCCTTCGCGTTGGCGAACGCCGCGTGTCCGCTGGCGTGACCGAGCACCACGGGGTTGTTGGGGCTCACGCGACTCAGATCGTGATGAAGCGGCACGCCCTCCACGCTGGGCTGTGGAACCTGGTCCCACTTCTCCTGATGCCAGCCACGCCCGCGGATCCACTCCCCCGGCGTTGCCAGCTCGGCCGCCTGCGCCACCATGCCAACGATGTCATTCCAGCTCCGCGCCGTCGTGAGATCGAGGATCAGCTTCGATTCGCCCAGTCCGGTGAAATGACCGTGTCCCTCGATGAAGCCGGGGATGACGAGGCGGCCATCGAGCTCGATCACCTCCGTCTCCGACCCGACGTAGCCACGGATCTCCTCGTCGGTTCCGACGGCGAGAATCCTGTCGCCGCGAATGGCGACCGCCTGTGCCTCGGGGCGCGCGCTGTCCACCGTCACCACATGACCGCCGACCAGAGCCAGATCGGCGGCCTCACCCGCCGCCGGGGCCTTGCTGCAGCCTGACGCCAGCCCGATGCCGAGCGCCGATACGATTGCAAGTCTCATTTGACCCTCGCTCCACGCTTCATCACGAGATCGACATCCTGTAACAGACTGATGTATCGCAACACATCGCCGCGGACGGCGATGATGTCGGCGTACTTCCCCTCGGCGATCGTGCCGACGTCGTTGGCCACGCCCATGGCGACTGCGGGCCAGTAGGTCGCCGCGCGAATGGCGGTCATGGGGTCGACGCCAAGGCGATTGACCCAGATGTCCAGCTCGTTCCAGGTTGCCTGGCTGTGAAACTTCATCGGGATGCCGGCGTCGGTGCCGATGAGCAGCACGACCCCGGCGTCACGCAGTTGATTGAACTTCCGCTCCAGTGTTGGGCGGCGCGCCGGTGTCATCTGGAAGTAACCCAGCCGATCCGGATGCTGAAAGGACCGCCGGATGTCGGCGATCACCGAGTCGGGGAGGCCTTCGTGCCATGACGGATCGTCGAGCTTCTCCGGGTTGTCGCGCACGTACTCGTAGTTGAAGAGTCCTTCGATCGTCGGCGTCCAGAAGAGCGGACCGCGCGCACCCTGTGCCGTGCGCTCGCGAATCATGCCGATCACGTCGGGCGGATACTCCGGCGAGGTGGCCATCCCGGTGTGCTCGAAATCGTCGACGCCGGCCGCCAGGCCGCGCCGGATCTCCTCGGGGCGGTGCGCATGCGCGACCACAGGCAGGCGGTGCCGGTGTGCTTCATCGACCACTGCGCGCACCTCCTCCATCGTCATCTGGTCCTGATCGATGAGCTTGATGACGTTCACCCCCGCGCGCGCGAGCCGCCGGATCTTCTCACGAGCATCGGCCGCTCCGCTCACGCCCCAGCGGAACTGCTCGGTTCCCGGATACGGCGCGTGCTGGATGAAGGGCCCCGACACATACAGCGTGGGACCAGGGATCTCCCCACGGTTGATGCGGTTACGCACGTTGATGCTGGCCTCGAGCGGGGCGCCCAGATCGCGCGCGCTCGTGATCCCTGCCAGCAGCAGCTGCTTCGCCGAGGCGGGCATGATCACGCGCTCGAAGAGCGCGGGGTACGTGCTGTCCCAGTGCGCGTAGTCGGCGTGGCCGGTGATCATGAGGTGGACGTGCATGTCCCAGAGCCCTGGCAGCACGCTCATCCCCTCCGTCGAGATCACCTCCGCGCCCTGGGGAATCGCGGTGCGTCCAACCTGCCCCACTGCCCGGATGCGCTCGCCCTCGACGATGATGACGCTGTTCCGGATCACCGAACCGCCATTGCCATCGATGAGTGTCCCACCGACCAGCGCCTTGACCGGCGCACGCTGCGCCACGAGGGACACAGGAACAGCGGCAGTGAGCGCGGTGACGCAAAGCGCGCGCAGCGCGCGCGCGGCGCACATCGCCAGGACGTGACGAGGGAGCATGGCGATCGGGGCTGGGGAGTGGGTGCCTGCCGGCGATACGATGGCACGCAGCCCCGCCGGTGCGCTACTCCCTCAGGACCACCACCGGTTCGACCCGCGTGGCGCCTCGGCGCGTGACCGCGACCCGGCCTCGGCTAACCTCTGTGGTTAGCCGGCCAGGGGCGCGTGGCGCGATGCACCTAGTTGTCCGCCATCACCGGAGTCCCGTTCGAGGCTTTCTCCACGCGCAGGACCTGGCGCAGCGTCTTGCCGCCCACCGTCAGCGTGA
>DATFFQ010000098.1:0-12240 GCA_035249955.1 Gemmatimonadaceae bacterium | reverse complement strand
CGAGCGACGTGCGGACCGCGTCGTTCTCGAAGTCCACCAGCGTCATCACCCGGATCTCCGGGCCGATGTACTCGGCGAATTTCCGCGTGGCGAGCACCGTATCTCCGCCGTATGCAGCGATGAGCGCATGCGGCACAGTGCCGACCCCCTCCGAGCCCCACCACGACGCCTGCGCATCGGTCGAGACGCCGATCGCGCCGGCGATGTGGGCCGCGTAGCCGTCGCCCGTCTGCACCAGCCAGTGGTCGTGACGGGCCGGGAAGAACATCACTTCCTTCGGCGCCGCCGCCTCGACCACCCGCCGCGTGTTGGTGCCGACCCTTGTTCTCCGGGCGAGCACGCCGAGGTAGAGCGTCTCGAGGTTCGCGAAGGTGTCGTACGGTCCCTCGATGAGCATGACCGTTTCCCACGGCTCGACCTCGTCGCCGTCGTAGAGCGCGTGGACCTCGAGCGCGCTCCAGTCGTCGGCGCAGAGCTTGAGGATGGCGATGGCCTCATCCATCCCACCCAGATAGGCGTGCGACTTGCCGAACACCTGCATCATCACGCGCGGCGAGTAGCCGTCGGCCTGGAGAATCTCGCGGGCCCGGACGAAGTACTTGTCCGAGTAGTAGCCCTCTCGCATCCGCTCGACTGGAAGGTGAAAGACGGATGGGTCGAGCCGTTTGCGCCGCACCACGCTCCGCCGGGGCGCGCCACGTCGTGTCATCTCGCTCACGTCGCGCTTCCCGGCGGGATCGCGCGTGGTGCCGTCATCGTTGCCGGATCGAGCAGCTCGTCGAGGGCCTGCCTGGTCATGAGCCCGCGCTCGCACACGATGTCGTACACGCTGCGGCCGGTCTCGAGTGCGGCCCGCGCGACTTCCGTCGAGGTCTCGTAACCCAGCACGGGCACGAGCGCCGTCACGATGCCGATCGACTGCTCCACGAACCACCGCATGCGCTCGGGGTTGGCGGTGATCCCCTCCACGCAGCGCTGCCGCAGCACCAGGCACGCCTGACGAAGCGACTCGATGCCGCGCAGCAGTCGATAGGCGATGATCGGCTCGAAGACGTTCAGCTGGAGCTGCCCCGCCTCGGCGGCCAGCGTCACGGTGACGTCGCCGCCGATGACGTCGAAGCACACTTGGTTGACCACTTCGGGGATGACCGGATTGACCTTCCCCGGCATGATCGAGCTGCCCGGCTGCATCGGCGGCAGGTTGATCTCGCCCAAGCCGGCACGCGGGCCGGAGCTGAGCAATCGGAGATCGTTGCAGATCTTGGAAATCTTGACCGAGCACCGCTTGAGCACGCCTGACAGCTGCACGAAGACGCCGGTGTCGGCAGTCGCCTCCACGAGGTCGGGCGCGGTGATGAGCGCGAGCCCGGTGATGCTCGAGAGGTGCTGGCGGACGCTGTCGCAGTAGCCGGGCGGGGCGGTGATGCCGGTGCCGATCGCCGTCGCGCCCATGTTGATCTCACGGATGAGGCGCTGCGTTTCCTCCAGACGCTCCACGTCCTCGAGCATCGTGTGGCCGAACGCGGCGAACTCCTGCCCGAGTGTCATCGGCACGGCGTCCTGGAGCTGCGTGCGTCCCATCTTCAGGATGCCGGCGAACTCGCTCCCCTTGCGCAGGAAGGCGTGTGCCAGCTCGCTCATGGCCTCCTTCAGATGATCGATACTGGCGTGCAGCGCGAGCTTGACGGCGGTGGGATAGACGTCGTTGGTGGACTGCGAGAGGTTGACGTGGTTGTTCGGGTGGACCACGTCGTACTCCCCGCGCGGCCGTCCTGCCAGCTCGGCGGCGCGATTGGCGATCACCTCGTTGGCGTTCATGTTCGTGGACGTGCCGGCGCCGCCCTGGATCATGTCCACCAGAAAGTGATCGTGATGACGGCCCGCGCGGATCTCGCGCGTGACGCGCACGACCAGATCGCAGACATCATCATCGAGGAGGCCGAGGTCGCGATTGGACAGCGCGGCCGCTTCCTTCACCGCGGCCAGCGCGTTGATGAGCGCCGGAAACTCGCGTAGCGGTACTCCGCTGATGGGGAAATTCTCCAGCGCGCGCAGCGTCTGGATGCCGTAGAGCGCATCGTCTGGCACGTGACGCTCACCGAGGAGATCGTGCTCGGTGCGTGTGCGTCCGCCGGTGAATCCGAGCGCGCGCCCGCGGCCCACGAGCGTGGCATCGGCCGCGCGGAGGCGCAGCGAGATCACGCGTGCCGACCGACTCACCAGGGATGCGTACAGCGTTGAGCGGTCGCGCAGGATCGCCCGGACATCGTCGGCGGTCATCACGAGCAGGTCGGCGGGCTCCAGCGCACGCGCCGACGTACCGTGCGGCGACTGCTCCTCGAGCAGGATCCCTTCGCCCAGCGGCTCACCAGGTCCGAGGGTGGCCAGACGGGCGGGATGGCCATCCAGCCCTTTCTCGATGGCCACACTGCCGGTGGTGAGGATGGCGAAGATGGTTCGCTCGGCGCCCTCGGCGAAGATGATCTGATCGGCGGCGTACGAGACGTGCCGCATACGATCGGCGAGGTACGCGAGGTCGTCGCCGGACAGCCCGCTGAAGAAGGGGAAGCCGGTCAGCGTGCGACGGATCGCTTCGGTCGCGGTCACGGTGGACAAGCTACACGCCCGCTCACTCTGGCGGCAACGCCGGCACGAACGTATTGTGACACCGCTGCCGTCGCAGTCGCCGGCCTCCGACCCGCCGGAGGCTCTGTGGCGTCCTCGGGCGACGATCGTGTGATGGTCGTGCGTACGGGAATGCGCCGTTCCTGCCGAAGCTCCTTCCCCTAGACATTCTCCATGAGCGTCCCGATGTCGCGCCGCCGGCGCATTGCAGTCATGGTCCTGGTGCTCGGCGCGTTCTGGCTGACGCGGGCCATCGAGCTCGGGCACTTCGTGACGCCCGACGAGCAGCGCTGGATCACCCGGTCGGCGAACTTCTTCCAGGCGCTGTGGGCGCGCAAGACGGCCGACACGTTCCAATCCAATCACCCCGGTGTGACGGCGATGTGGGTTGGAACGATCGTGTTCGTCATCAAGTACCCCGAGTATCCCGAGCACGTGCGAGCGCAGGCGTCGGTCGCGCTGGAAGGCGTGGGCGCCGTGCTACGGGCGCAGGGTCGCAGTCCGCTGGAGATGCTGGTGACGGCGCGAGCGCTGATGCTGGTGCTCCACACGGCGGTGCTCATCGCCGTCGCCTGGTACGCGGTGCGCCTGATCGGATTCGGACCGACCATGGTGGCCGGTATCCTGCTCGCGGTCGATCCCTTCCACATCTCGAACACCCGCATCTTTCATCTGGATGCGCTCGAGGGCGAGTTCCTGATGCTCTCGGTACTGGCGCTCGTGAGCCATGCGCGGCTGGAGGGCCGCCAGGGAGATCTCGTCGTGAGCGGAGTGGCGGGCGGGCTGGCGGTCATCACCAAGATTCCGGCTATCGGCATCGTGATGTTCGCCGGAGTGTTCCTGCTGGCCTATAACTGGGTCACCCGCTCACGCGAGCCGGCGGAGCGAACCAAGTGGCTGGCGGACGGCGCGAAGTCGATGGTCATCTGGTCGGTGTCGGCGCTGGCGATCGCGATGCTGCTGTGGCCCACGCTGTGGGACGGACCGCGGTACACGCTCCAGCGCCTGTTCCTGGGCAGCTTGCGGCACGTCGGAGGGGGCGGGAACCAGGCGGCCGAATTCTTCCTGGGCAGCATCGAGCGGAGACTCAGTCCGCTGTACTATCCCGTGAGCTATCTCTGGGTCGTCACCCCGCCGTTCGTGGCTGGGCTCGTGCTCGCGGCGGTCGCGTGGTTCAAGCGGTGGCGTCCCCTCGACGATGTCTGGCACCGGCGCGCGTGTCTGGTCGTCCTGGTGTTCGCGGCCGGGTTCGTTCTCGAGCTCATGAATGCCGGCATCAAAGCGCAGCGCTATTTGCTTCCCGCGCATCTGGCACTCGTGCTCCTTGCCGGTGTCGGGTGGTTCGCTGCCGCCGAGCGGCTATGGCGCCTGGAGGGGCGGCGTGCCGTGAGACTCGCCGGCGCGGCTCTACTCGCGGTGCTGGTGGTGCAGCACGCCGTGGCCCTCGTGCGGTCGGCGCCGTACTACTACACGTACGACAACGTGCTGGTTGGCGGGCGCCGTACGTTGCGCATGGTGATGAGCGATGGCGGTGGGGAAGGACTCGACCAGGCGGCGCGCTATCTCAATGCACTCCCCGGCAGCGAGCAGCTGGTGGTGTGCTCGTGGTACGGGCAGGGGCCGTTCTCGTACTACTTCCGCGGCAAGACGACCGGCCTCGAGGCCCGCTGGTCGGACGAGCTGGCGGAGCGGCTGGAGAGCGCCGATTACCTGGTGGCGTACACCCATCAATGGCAGCGCAAGATGCCCAGCGAGCAGTTCCTGAATTACCTCGACCGCATCAAGCCCGAGCACGTCGTGCGCATCGACGGCTTCGAGTATGCGCGCATCTATCGGCTGCGGGGCACACGCATCGCGGCCGACCTGCGCGCCCTACATGACTCCGATGTGGCCGCTGGCCAGCCGGCGAGTCGATCATGAGCGCTATGCGACGTACTCTCCAGCTGAGCGTGATCCTCGTTTGTCTCGTGACCTGCGTGACGATTCTCCCAGCGGCGGTGCTGCAGCCGTCGCCGCCGGGCTGGGCGCCGCAGTGGCTTCGTCATTGGGCGGCCGATGTGCGGCTCGCCGTGGGCGCCCCCGCGAAGAAGGCGTTGTCGCTCGGCCGGATCAATGTTCCCGACCTGCGCGTGTATCGCGGTGCGGCCGAAGAGACGGTGCGCATCCATCGCGGCGAACTCACGTTCGTGGGGGCGCTCAGTCGGCCGGCGACCGCCGCACCGCACCCCGCCGTGCTCCTGCTGCACGGCAGCACCGCCGAGGGCAGAAAGCTCGGGCTGTACCGTCTGCTGACCCATGAGCTGGTAGCACGAGGCTACATGGTACTCAGCTTGGATCAGCGCGGGTTCGGAGATTCGGACGATCCGACCTTCGTCGATCGGCCGGATGCGTTCGACTACATCGGGGACGCCAAGCACGCTGTCGACTATCTGTCGACGCTGCCTGGTGTCGACACGACGCGGTTGGTGCTGCTCGGCCACAGCCTCGGTGCCTCGTTCGCCATCGCCGCCGGTCTCGACCACCCTCGCGTCTGGAAGATCGTCGCGATCGGCCCGCCAAGGCGGTTCGCGAAACGAGTGGAGACCGAGCAGGAGTATCGCCAGCGGCGGGCGATGCGCATGATGCGACTCCGCGAGATGATTCCAGCCGACGTCTTCCTGCGCTACCGGAACGCGACCAACATCGAGCGGTTTGGGCCACAGCTCGTGGCGTCAGGCCACAAGCCCCTGCTCCTCATCGATGGTGGACAGGAGGGCGCGGCCGATCGCCGCTTCATCGAGATGTTCGTCCGTGACTCGGTGACCGAGCCGAAGGCGCACATACGCCTTGCGACGGGCGACCACTACGCCAACGTGTTGAACCTCGGCTCACTGGTGCTCTACGACCGCCGAGTGCTGAATGAGCTCGTGGAGGGGATAGACTCGTGGTTGCGCGCGGATTGATGCCGCTCGCGTGTCGCCCTGCCGCTACGGGCTGCTTCGCACGCGCCACACCCGAGGCGGTGCCAGGCGCCACGGGTTCGAGCCAGGTTCTTTTGTGGCAATGACATAGCTGAGTTTGCGTGCCGCGACAAGGCGGCACGCTTCTCGTAATTGCGGCCGCGTCACCCGGTTACGCAGACGGAGGCGCAGGCCGCACCGAGGGCCCTGAAGAGCGGCGCGCGAGTCCGACGGGTGGTCCCGGCGTTCCTCACTCACTCAATCCTGCCACGGCGATGCACGGCGACTCGACGCGGACTACCGAGGGGCTCGTGGTGTGTTACGTGCCGGCGCTGGACCTCCGGCGCGTGAATGAGTCCGACACGCCATTCATCGCCAGCCTGCTCGAGGAGAACCCATGGACGAGTATCTATGGGTTGCCGAACGTGGACCACGTGCCGACACTGTTCACCGGCACGTATCCTCACGAGCACGGGCTCTGGGGTCTCAAGCTGCGCGCCAAGACAAATGGTCGTTCCGGCGTTTCGGGCATCGCGAACATCTTGCCCGATCTGGTCACCACGACGATGCAGTGCGCGGTGCATGCGGTCACGCACGACGTCGACATGGCGACCATGCCGGCGGCGCGCCGCCGGCAGTTCGAAACCAAACGCTTCAAGTTCGCGAAGCACGCCAACCATCCGTCGGTCATGAATCCGCTCGGCGGCACACCGTCCCTTTTCTCGGTGCTGGGGCGCGAGCGGAGTCTGTTCCTCTTTCACGGAGACATGCGGTTCGAGCGAGTGTTGAGCACGCTGGCCGAGGGGGATAGAGAGCTGGAGATGGTGGAGGTACACGGGCTCGACGAGGCGCAACACTGGAATCTCGACCGGACCGCGAAGATCGCGGGGGATTATCGAACCATCGATGTCTTCGTGCGCGCGCTGCGCGACAAGTGCGCGCGAAAGGGCGTCGGTTTTGTACTCCTGTCGGACCATGGCATGGAGCAGACCACACGCTATCTCGACATCATGGCCGGTATCCGGCGCCTCGGGCTCCCGCGCCACGAATTCAGCTACTTCATCGAGAATACGAAAGCCACCTTCTGGTTCCACAGCGAGCGGGCGCGGACGGCGATCGGCGACTGGCTGGCCTCGCTGCGCTCGGGTCACGTGCTTGAGTATCGTGATCTCAGTCGCTACGGCGTCTGCTTCTCCGACGCCGCCTACGGCGACATTCTCTTCGTGCCGGATCCTGGATGGTCGCTCTTTCCGCACGACTTTTACCAGCCATTGGCGAACGCCTTCCTCGGCATGACGAATCCGCGTCAGCGCGCGCGGGTGCGCAATCCCAGGCACCGTGGCGATCACGGCTATCTTCCGGAAGCGGAGTCCGAGCGTGGATTCATGTTGGTTGCGGACCAGGCGTACGCGGTTCATCCCGGTGATGCTCGGCTCATCGACGTGGCGCCATCGCTCCTTTCGATGCTCGGGGAGACCGCTCCCGCCCGCATGAAGGGGCAGCCTCTGTTCACGCGGTCGGGTTAGGTGTCGACGGCTCCTTTTGCTGACTCCGCTGCCGCGGTATCCAATCTTGAGCTGACGGATGCGCCGCGCGGCGCGGACGACACGCGGCGTCCGCGCATCCGTCTGCTCAGCATCGTTCGCCTCGCCGTCGCGGTCGGAATCCTGGTCTATCTGCTGCGACAGATTCCGATCTCGCAGGTGGTTGATGCGATAGTGCTCGCCGATCGAGGATGGCTCCTCGCCGCGGCCGCCCTCGCAGTCGCCGGCCAGGGCGTCATTGCTTGCCGGCTGCAACTCCTCTCCAAGGAGCTCGGTCTCGCACTCACCACGCGTCGCATTCTCGAGATCAACGTTGGCGCGACGTTCTACGGTCTGTTCCTGCCGGCAGCCAACCTGGCGCGAAGCGCAGTGCGGCTGTACGCCATGGCGCGCCCGACCGGTCGCATCGTCGAGACGATGTCGGCGGTATTCTTCGATCGAGTGGCGGCCACGGCAGCGACTGCCATTCTGGGGCTGGTTGCCTTCTGGCCGGCAGATGTGCCGAGGCAGTTCGGCTACGTCGGATGGGTGTTCGCGGCGAGCATCGTCGCCCTGTTGCTGCTGTTCGCGGCGTTCACCAGTCGCTGGGCCGCGGTGGCGTGGCGCTATGTGGCCGCACGGACCGGATTCCCATGGGGTGTGAAGAAGCTGGTGAAGGTTCGGACGTCGCTCGCCCGGCTGCCTGCGGTACCAACCGGCGTATTCGTCCGAGTGCTCATGCTCGCGCTCGGTACGCAAGCCATCAGCCTCGTGGCGGCGTACGCGCTGGTCGGCGCGTTGAACGCCGACATCGGCGTTCTCGAGCTCGCCTGGGTGGTCAGCGCGGTGCGGCTGCTCGTCATCCTGCCGATATCGCCCTCCGGGTTGGGAGTACGAGAGGGTGCCCTCGTAGTTCTGCTCGGAGCCTACGGCGTTCGCGGACAGGATGCGCTCGCCTTCTCCCTGCTCGGCTTCGCTACCTCGGAGCTCCTCATCGGTCTCATCGGCGGCGTCGTGGAGGGACAGCTTTTCCTGCGACCACGTCGCGGCTGAGTCGCGCCGCCTGACGCGTGGGCGGCGTCACCTACCACACCCGGGCGCCGACGCGTATTCTCCAGGCTCACCACTCGCCGCACGGGAGGCTTCGTGACATTCACTCGCCGCGATTTCCTGGGTGCCAGCGCGCTCGCTGGCCTCTCGCTCGCCGACTCGTCCACCCGGCCGCTCTTTCCGACACTCGCGCGCGACACCGAGCCCTCGCCGCCACCGTCACCGCCGCGCCTCGCGCGGCCAGCGGTGGTTTCATCGGCGAACGGGATCCGCGGCGTCGCCAGAGCGTACGAGATGCTCACGCGTGGCACCGATCCGCTCGACGCCGCGATCGCCGGCGTGAACATCCAGGAGCTCGATCCGGAAGACCAGACCGTCGGCCTTGGCGGGCTGCCGAACGCCGACGGCGTGGTGCAGCTGGATGCGTCGTGCATGCACGGCCCCACGCGGCGCGCCGGTGCCGTGGCGTCCCTCGAAGGCATCGCGACACCGTCGCTCGTCGCCAAGGCGGTGATGGATTACACCGACCACATCCTCCTCGTCGGCGAGGGCGCGAAGCGATTCGCGCTGGCGATGGGGTTCAAGGAGCAGAATCTCCTCACCGAGAAGTCGCGCCAGGACTGGCTGCGATGGAAGGCGAACGTGCATCCGAACGACAACTGGCTCGACCACGACGACGATGTCTCGATCAAGTTTTCCACGGGCACGATCAACATGTGCGCCGTGTCGGCGAACGGTGACATCGGCTCGGTGACGACCACGAGCGGTCTCTCCTGGAAGATCCCAGGGCGGGTTGGCGACAGCCCGATCGTTGGCGCGGGGCAGTACTGCGACAACGCCGTCGGCGCGGCCGGCTCCACCGGCCGCGGCGAGGCGAACATCAAGGTGTGCGGTGCCTTTCTCACCGTGGAGTTCATGCGCTCGGGGATGTCGCCCGAGCAGGCGTGCCTCAAGACGCTCGAGCGCGTGGTGGCGATGACGGAGCGCCGGCTGCTCGACGCGCGCGGCCGGCCGCGCTTCAACATCAACTTCTACGCGATCGCCAAGGATGGCACCTTCGGCGGCGCCAGCCTGTATGCCGGCAGCCGCTTCGCGGCGGCCGATGCGCGCGGCGCGCGTCATCTCGACTCGGCCTACCTGTTCAAGCGCGAGGAGATGCCCCGGAGTTGAGGGGCGCGCGTCGCGCGTGAAACCAGCTCAGCACCTTCAGGTAGCGGAGCTCCCCGAGCACGCGCGTGTCGGCCGAGCTGATCTTCCGGATGGTCCGCAGGGAGACCTCATTCTCGGGATCGACCAGCCCCCACGACGCTCGATGTCCGAGCGCGCGGGAATGCGTGAGTCGCGCGTGCATGAGCGCCGAACCGATGCCCGCTCCACGCTCGGCAGGTGAGACGAACGTGTTCCATCCATACGTCGTGTGGGGCGGGAGGTCGAGCATGAACTGCTCGAGGTCCCAGTCGGTGCGCGGCGACAACCAGGTGCAGCCCACCGGGCGGTCGTCACGCCAGGCGATGAGACAGATCCTGCCGCGTGCCGCCGCGCGCTGAAACCGGCGCCGTGTGCGCTCGTTGGCGATCGGCGCGAGCACCGACCAATCCGGTCCGGTGAAGGGCGCGATGCGCACGCCGGGTACATGCGGTATGTCCGGAACCGATGCCAGCAGCTGCTCGATGAGCAGCAGGCGGCCATGTCTCACGATCGGAAACACGACCCACTCGCGGAGCTCCGTCCACGCCGATCGCCTGCCGCCCTCGTGCCAGGCACGCGCCACATCGCGGTACAGGGCGCCGAGTGGATTGAACGCCGGCGAGGGGCTCGCGCTCGGCACCGTCCGTCAGGCCATGGGAAAGACGACGCGGGACTTGGGGCCTCGTCCGTCGGGAAGGGCGTCCACGAATTCGATCGTCAAGCGCAGGGTGCGGGGGACGACCGGCGTCAGTGCGGCTCGAATGCGCTCTTCCATGGTGCCCGCCACGGCGCCAGGATCGAGGATGGCGCGCACCAGCAAGCCCGAGCGATCCACCTGGTCGACCCGGTATCGCTGGACGCGCTCCACCTGCTCCAGCGCGCAGGTAAGCGCGTAGGATGAGAGCCGCTGACCGGCATCGAGCTCCAGCACGTCCGCCTCGCGCCCCGAGACGACACCCAGCAACGGAGTCGCGAGGCCGCAGCGACACTGGCCGCTCTGGAGTGCGCCGCGGTCTCCCGTTCGGTAGCGCAGCAGCGGCATGGCCTCGTTGACGAGGAGCGTGACGACGATCTGCCCTTCCTCACCCGGTGGGAGCGGGTTCCAGGTATCATCGAGCACTTCGACCAGCACCACGTCGGCATTCACGTGTCGGCTGCCGTCCGGACACTCCCACGCCACTTCCTTCGTCTCGGACGTCCCGTAGATGTCGAAGACGGGGCACCCGAACCGCTCGACCAGTCGCCGCCGAGTCGATGGCAGGAGCAGCTCGCCACTGGTGAAGATTCGGCCTGGCCGGATGCAATCCGCGTCGCACATCGAGCCGGCGACATCGAGCAGTACCGATGGCAGCCCATAGACGCTGTGCGGACCAAACTCCGCGAGCCGAGCGGCAATGGCGTCGCGAGACTCGAGCACGCTGATGCGCCGCACGCGTCCGGCGCGCTCGAGGAGTGACGGCCGGTGCTCGTTCGGCAGCGATGCGTCGAGGATCGCTACGCGATCGACGGGACCGACGCCGCATGCCGCGCGCGCCCGCAACTTCACGATGTGCTTGAGGAGCAGCCACGCGCGGCGATCGTAGTACACGCGGAAGGGCTCACCGGTCGATCCCGACGAGCGTGATGAGCGCCACGTCCGCTGCACGCGACCACCGGCCAATACACCGGGGCCGGCCGCTCGCAGGTCCTGCTTCGTGACCGGAGGAAGTCGCGAGAGCACCGCTCGCGCCGTGTCCTCACGCAGCTCGCGGCCGGAGCCGATGCCGGCGTCGCGCAGACGTCGGCCGTAGAAAGGCGTGCGTCGCGCGACCCGCAGCACGTGGGCCAGCCGGCGATCCGCCAGCATCCTCAGGTCAGCGGCGTCGAGCCCCAGCGCTCTCCAGGTCGCGAGTGCTTCAGCGACGAACGGTCGCCGCGTCATGAGACGGAAGCGCAGCCGGGAACTGGATCGTCGCCGGCGGTACCAGATCCGGCACGCCGGCCAGCTCGCCGTAGATCTTCAGGTACTGGTCGGTGACATGCGTCCACGAGAGGATTGCCTCGGCGCGCGCGCGGTTCCGGAGACCGATTTCCTGTCGCCACACGGGTTGAGCGGCAAGCTCCCGCACCGCGTCAGCCACGGCGCGTGGGTCTCCAGGTGGAACGAGCAGGCCGTTCTCGCGGTGGCGGACGATATCCAGAATCCCGCCGACGGTGCTGCCGACGATCGGCAGTCCGCTGGCCATGGCCTCGGCGAAGGCGTTTCCGAATGCCTCGGCCAATGGCGTGAGCACGAACAGGTCTGCTTGGCGCAGGCGCGCCGCGAGCGCATCGCGCTCCAGTGCTCCCACGAAGCGGACGTCACCGTCGAGCCCGAGCGCGCTCGCCTGCGCGCGCAGCGCCGGCTCGGCGGGTCCGCTGCCGACGATCTCCAAGTGACAGCGCCCCCGCTCGAGCAGGCTCCACGCAGTGAGGAGGTCGGCGAGCCCCTTGCGCGCGACGAGGCGGCTGATGGCAATGCAGGTGAGCGGCCGATCGCCGGCCGGACGCGAGACGTCGGCCGGCCGGAACTGCTCGAGGTCGACGCCGTTGCCGATGACCGTGTAGGGTAAGCCGGGCGCCGTGCGCGTCGCGAGCTGGCCGAGGCTCTCGCACACCGTCACGACGCGGTCGGCGCGCCGCCACACCCATCGCGTGACGGGGCGCAGGATGGAGTGTGCGAGCCGCAGCGCGCGGTTCGAGGCATCGTAGCCCGGGACGTCGGAGCCGCGCAGTGAGACGAGGGTGGGCACGCCGCGCCGCCGCGCGAGCGGGAGCAGGAGCCCGGTGGGGAGCGAGAAAAAGGCGTGCACGACATCGAAGCGCTGCTCGCGCAACAGTCGCCTAACGAGTGGCACCGCGGCCGGGACGTACTCGGCCGCGCCAACGAAGCCGGA
>DATFFQ010000097.1:0-42480 GCA_035249955.1 Gemmatimonadaceae bacterium | reverse complement strand
CGATCACCCTACGAGGCCACGGCGTTTCCCTCGAGCCACTGTCGATGGCGCACGCCGATGGCCTCGCCTCCGCCGTGGCCGATGGCCGCCTGTGGGAGCTCTGGTTCACGGGCGTGCCCGCGCCGGACCGCGTCGAGCAGTACATCACGGATGCGCTGGCCGGCCAGAAGGCGGGGCACATGCTCCCGTGGGCGGTGCGCGAGCTCGCCTCCAACGCGATCGTGGGCAGCACGCGCTACCACGACATCGTCGCGCCGATCGACCGCGTGGAGATCGGCTATACCTGGTACGCCGCCAGCCGGCAGCGCAGCCACGTCAACACGGCCTGCAAGCTCTTGCTGCTGAGCCACGCCTTCGACACTCTCGGGTGCCAGGTCGTCGGGCTCCGCACGGACGGCTTCAACTTCCGGTCGCAGCGGGCAATCGAGGCGCTGGGGGCAAAGAGGGAAGGCGTCCTCCGTCACCATCAGGCACGCCGCGATGGCACGGCGCGCGACTCGGTGATGTACAGCATCCTGCTCCACGAGTGGCGGGACGTGAAGCGGCACCTCACGCTCCGGTTGGCGCGCCATGCCACTCAGAGCGCGAGTCCCGAGCGATCTCGAGCCGAGCGATCGGGGTGAAGACCCTCTTCACGCTCGATGACCGGGGTCGTCGGGATTCTGGGATGACACCCGAGGTCCGTCCACACTCCACCGTCCGTTTTCGCCACATGCGCATCCTGTCCTCGACGACGGTTCTCGCACTGGGCATGGTCACTGGTGCTCCCTCGCTCGTCGGACAGGCGGGAACCGTCAATGGTGTGGTGTACGTCGACGCGAATGGGAACGGCGCGCGCGACGCGCGAGAAGTCGGTCTGCGCGGCGTCGCGGTCTCCAACCAGGATGCGGTGGTCACGACCGACTCGTCAGGCGGCTTCAGCCTCCCTGGCGGCGGGCTTGGCGTCGTCTTCGTATCCGTGCCCGACGGCTATCGCGCCGTCGGATCGTTCTGGCGCGCGGTACGCGACTCGGTGTCGGGTCTGGCCTTCGCCGTGGCGCCGGTCCCGCGACAGCAGGAGTTCACCTTCGTCCACGCGTCGGATACGCACATCGCGCCCGCCAACGTCGAGCGCACGCGGCGGCTTCGCGCGCTCGTCGACTCGCTTCGTCCGTCGTTCCTGCTCATCACCGGTGATCTCGTACGGGACGCGCTGCGCGTCCCCGAGGCGGAGGCAACGGCGTACTACGAGCTCTTCGTTGCCGAGCGAGCCCGCTTCAGGACGCTAGTGTGGACGGTGCCCGGCAATCACGAGGTCTTCGGGATCGAGCGACACCGGTCCCTCGTGAGCCCGTCCCACCCGCTCTATGGCCGGCAGATGTACCGTCACTATCTGGGCCCCGATTACTACTCGTTCACGCACGGTGCCGTGCATTTCGTGGGGCTCAACACCGTCGACATCGACGATCTGTGGTACTATGGGCAGGTGGACAGCCTGCAGCTGGCGTGGCTCGAGCGGGACCTCGCGCTCTTGCCGCCCGACATGCCCGTCGTGACGTTCAACCACATCCCATTCTTCACCGCGTTCGAGACCGTTGCCGGATACATGGCGGAGCCACCGGCGCCGTCGCTGATCACCGTCAACGGCCGGACGAGCTTCCGCCACGTGGTATCGAACGCCGCCGCGGTGCTTTCCCTTTTGCGCGCTCGCCGTCATGTGCTGGCGCTCGGCGGCCACATGCACGTCGCCGAGCGATTGGAGTACGAGATGGATGGCCTGCGAACGCACTTTCACCAGAGTGCGGCAACGGTCGCGCCGTCCAACGTGTCGGGAATGCGATTCACGTCGGGGGTGACGCTGTACAGGGTGCGCGCGGGCACGATCGACGAGGGGACGTTCATCCCGCTGGAAGGTAGGGGGCGTTAGCCGCGCCGGGTGCGCCATGCCTGGCGTGTGAGGCGGCGCGATCGTGCTTGCCACTAGAGCAGAAATGACAAACGGGGTAGCGCTCTGCACGGCGCGCAATTCCCGATCGCCCTCGGTGTGCAAGCTTCGTGTCGTGCTGGTCGACAGGTTCGGTGGCCAGCCGCTGCCACCCCTCCGAGCCGATCGTCACGATCCCGGCGTGCTAGCAGCGATCGTCTCGGACGGTGTGTTTGACGCCCGACGCCGAATGGCGTAGGATGAGACATGCGCTCCAGGGCGCACCCCGTCCGCGGGCAGGGCAGAGCCCACCTGAGCACCCGCAGTCATCAGCGCATCGATCTTCTTTCAGCCCGCGTGCGGACACGGGCGCAATGAAAGGAGATCCCATGTCCTCACCGCACCGTCCCGGCGGCGACGCCGGTACGCCCGCTCAGAGTCGGTTCCTCCCTGAGCGCGCTTCGCTGGAACAGCTCCGCAAGGAAGCGAAGGAGTTACTGCGTGACGCACGCGGCGGAAATTCGGCCGCGCTCGCACGCCTGGACGCAAGCGGCCGCACGGCATCTGCCGGCCGTGTCATCCTGGCGCATGCGCAGCTCACGATCGCGCGCGAGTACGGATTCGGGAGCTGGCCCAAGCTGGTCCACCACGTGGAGTCCGTCACCGCCGGAGGCCTCGCCCGGCGGCCGCTCATCCGGCCGCTGGAGCTCTCGCCCGGCCGTCGCTGGCCGCTCGCCGATGGAACCGTAGCCGATGCCGACGACGTCTACGCCATGTTCGTCTCGGCGCGAGACGGCGACATGGGGACCGTGAAGCGGCTCGTCTCCCGTATTCCCCCGCTCGCCACGGTGGAGTACAACTACACGCCGCCGATTCACTTCGCGGTGCGAGAAGGTCACCGCGACATCGCGGAGCTGCTCCTGGATCATGGCGCGGATCCGGCGTACCGCAGTTATCCGTTCCAGGAGTCGCTGTTGACGATCGCTGACGACCGCGGCCACGACGACGTGGCGAAGCTGCTGCGCACGCGGCTGTCACGCCGGTTCGCCGTCGCTCCGGGAACCGAGGCGCTCCTCTCGGCTGCCGACCGAGGCGACCTGACCGGCGTCGAGGCCGAGCTCGCGCGCAATCCCGAAGTCGCGCGCTGCAGCAACGAAACTGGAGATACGGCGCTTCATCGCGCGGCCAAGAACGGACACGTGGACGTCGTCCGAGCGCTCCTCGCGGCCGGCGCGAACGTGGATGCCGTGCGTGGCGACGGATATCGGCCGGTGCACTGCGCGCTGATGCCGAGCTGGTTCTTCCGGCCCGACGGCGCGGCGCGGCGTGAGATCGCGGAGCTGCTGCTCGCGGGGGGCGCGCGGTACACGATCTTCGTCGCCGCGATGCTCGGCGACGATCAGTTCGTACGCGACGCGCTCGCGGGCGACCGCTCGCTCGCCAACTTCGAGGACACCTGCCATCATCGCGTGCTCTCGGCGGCGGTGAGACGCCGCGATGTCGCGATGACCCGCCTACTGCTCGCGCACGGTGCTGATCCGAACTTGCCGGAAGAGGGAGCACCGCACGGGCTGTCCCTCTGGATCGCGGTCAACGACCGTCAACGCGAGATCGTGAGCCTGTTGCTCGAGCGTGGAGCAGATCCGAATGCGCCGGTAGAATCGAGCGGCACGCCGATGTCCCGGGCAGAACGCGACCCCGAGCTGACGGCGCTGCTGCGCGCGCACGGTGGTCGCGACCTACCGTCGGACCGCGATCGCGCGATGCGGCTCGCACAGGAAGGGAAGATCGATGAAGCGGAGCAGCTCTTCCGCGCCAATCCAGCCTGGGTCGAGGACCGTGATGCCAGCTGGGGTGAAGGTATCCTCGCCGGCCCCGCGCACGATGGACGTCTCGACGTCATCGAGATGCTCCTGCGACTCGGCGCCCGCGTGCCGGCGGTGTCGAAGTGGGCGCCCTTCTACTACTTCAAGCACGAAGCGACGGCAGCGTTCTTGTTGCAGAACGGAATGGATCCCAACCACATGAACTGGCACCGCTTCACGCTGCTCCACCACATGGCGGCCGAGGGCGACCTCGGTAAGGCGCGGTTGCTGCTTGAGCATGGTGCGGACCTCGATGCCATCGACGACGAATACCGATCCACACCGCTCGGCGTTGCCGCGCGGCGCGGCCAGCACGCGATGGTGGAGATGCTGCTCGATCGCGGCGCGGACCCGACAGCGGCGGGCGCCTCGTGGGCGATACCGTCGACCTGGGCGACGAGGTATGGACACGGCGAGATCGCGAATCTCTTGCGCGCCGCGGACACGCACGACGCGTCTCCGTAAGCCACGGCGCTGCACCTCGGGACCATCATCTCGTGTCACGGGACTTGATCTTTCGCGCCAACGGCCGATAGTAGTCGGCGAGAGGCGCCTGACCATCGAGCCAACACACGTGTGACATCACGAGTCGATCTTGCGGATGCCGTCGTCGCGACATGGGAGACGAACAATCGGGTGACAGCCTTCCTGTTCGAGCGCCTTCCAGCCGTCCTGTGGCCTCTCGCCGTACCTGGCACGTCGCGGCGTACGGTGCGCACCATCGCGGGCCACATTCACAATATTCGCTGTATGTGGATCAAGATGTTGGGCCAGCGGCACGGCGTCCGGGCACCGAAGCGAGTGAGCCTACACACGGTGACGCGCGACGAGCTGCTGCCTGCCCTGGAGCGCAGTAGCCAGGGGGTGGTCGACTTGCTGAGAGTTGGTATCGAGGCGGGCGGTCAGATCCCCGCGTCGGGGGTGGCCTGGGTCAATCTGCCCATCGATGTGGTCCACGTCCTCGCCTACCTCGTCGCGCACGAGGGGCATCACCGCGGGCAGATCGTGATGCTCGCGCGAGAGGCAGGGCATCGCCTGCCGGGCGAGGTGACCGCAGGTTTGTGGCAGTGGAAGCGGCGCGCGAAGGAAGCGCAGGGCCGCGGCTGATAACGCGGGTCGTCTCGATCACACCCTACACCGCCAGCTCGGCTGGCCTGGAGCTACGATGTCCGTCGCCAAGATCACGGAGATTCAGTCGGCATCCTCGAAGAGCTTCGAGGACGCGATTCAGCAGGGAATCGCCCGCGCCGAAAAGACCCTTCGCAACCTCAGAGGTGCGTGGATCAAGAGTCAGCAGGTCGTCATCGAGAACGGGAAGATCACCGAGTATCGGGTGCTGCTGAAGGTCACCTTCGTCCTGCAAGACTAGCCCGCGCGGTTGGCTTCTGCGCGTGCGTCGCCTCAACTCCTGGTATACAGTGGACGGGCAAACCTGCTCTGAGGCGCCGTCGGCCGCGCAGGAAGAACACAATGTCTGACCAACCAACGTGCGGCAAAGGGCTGGCGGCGAATGCCGCGCTTCCCGCGAAGACCGGAGCGCTGATCACCTCGATCGCCGAGGTGCTGGTAGTCCACATGCGGGCGCTGGATCTGACGGATGAGCGCTCCCGAGAGGAATACCGGGCATACGAGCACCTTGCCACGGCTCTCCGGCTTGCCGGCCGGCAGCTCTCGGCGATCGGCGATGAGATGACGGGATATCGGGATCTACCGATGGGTCGGCATGACATGACATCGATGACCGTCCCGGCGGTTCGCGATTCCTTTCGGGAGTTCATCGAGCGAGAGCAGGAGCTCCTGGTCCTGCTTCAAGGGAGAATCGCCGAGGATCAGCATCTGCTCGAGCAGATGGCAGCTACGGCTCGGTGAGCCCTATGCGGAAGTGCGTCGATGGCACCTCCACTGGGCTCGCTTGCCGTGGTGAATCAGTTGGACGACACGGCTGGCTCTGGTTTGTCCGTTCGATGGCCGTTCCACGTCACGAGGCCCGACATGCCGGATGAGGAGCAGTTCTTCGACGCGGTGAAGCGAGGGGATGCGCAGGCCGTGGCGGCGTTGCTCAGCGGCCAGCCGGCGCTGGTACGCGCGGCGGGTGAGCACGACAAGACAGGGCTGCACTGGACCGCGGAGAAGGATCACATCGAGGTCGCCCGCGTTCTGCTCGATGGCGGTGCCGACATGGAGGCGAGGACATCCTGGGGCGCCACCCCGCTCGAATGGGCGGCGGTCATGGGAAGCCGTGGCGTCGCCGACCTACTGCTCACGCGCGGCGCCCGCGGGTTCACGCTGGTCGTTGCTGCCGCCCTGGGGAAGCTGGATGCCGTTACCGAGATGGTCGAATCGGGCGCGGCCCTGGATGCGGAGCGCCGGCTCGGAGCGCCGGCAGCGCCTGACGACGAGTGGCCACCGGACACCGCCCACGTGCAAGGCGACGTGCTCTCCGACGCGCTGTACGCGGCGGCACGCAACGGCCACACGCCGGTCGTGGCGTACCTGCTGGACGCTGGTGCGCGCGTCGATGCGAAGGGCTTCTTCGGGGCGACGGGTCTGCACTGGGCAGCAATCAACGGGCACCGGACGACCGTCGATCTCCTTCTCGCGCGTGGCGCGAGCGTGAGCATGCGCGATGCGCGGTTCAACGCGACACCGGGCGACTGGGCCGAGGAAGGGGGGCATAGGGAGATCGCCACAGTGCTCCAGTCACCGCGACGAACGACCTAGAGGCGTAGAGGACTGCTCCCCGCCGCAATAGGGCACGGATGTGGCAATCGGGAGCCGCGGCATGTACTCGATGCAGCGGTGCCGCGGGGTGGCCCCGGCCGTCCTCCAGGGTGAGATTGGGGCATGAGTGAGTCGCTTCACGACCGGGTCGTCGCCGCGATCGGGCAATCGTACGGGCTCGAGAGCGAGATCGGACGCGGTGGCATGTCGGTGGTCTATCGCGCGCGCGATCTTCGTCTCAATCGAACAGTCGCGATCAAGGTGCTACCGCCCGAGCTGGCGTACGACCCGGCGATCCGGACGCGCTTCACCCGTGAGGCGCAGACCGCGGCACAGCTCTCCCACGCGCACATCGTCCCGATCTTCGATGTGGGCGAGCGCGAGGGGATCGCCTATCTCGTGATGGCGATGGTGACCGGCGGCAACCTCGGCGCGCTCCTGATGCGCGAGCCGCGCCAGCCGATCGACGAGGTACGCCGCCTGCTCCGCGAGATCGCCGATGCGCTCGCCTACGCCCACATGCACGGCGTGATCCATCGCGACATCAAGCCGGACAACATTCTGCTCGACGGCGACACCGGACGGGCGCTGGTGACCGACTTCGGCATCGCGCGCGCGATGGAAGCGGGCACCCGGCTCACGCTCACGGGTATCGCCGTGGGGACGCCGGCGTACATGTCGCCGGAGCAGGCCGTTGGCGAGCGCGAGCTCGACGGACGCAGCGACCTCTACTCGGTGGGCGTCCTCGGCTATCAGATGCTGACCGGTCGCCTGCCATTCACGGCCGGGAACTCGATCGCGCTCCTGTTCAAGCACGTCACCGAGCGTCCGCGCCCGATCGCCGACCTGCGTCCCGAGACGCCGCGGGTGCTGCGAGAGGCGGTCGAGCGCGCGCTGATGAAATCGCCGGAGGATCGCTGGCCGACGGCGGCCGCGCTGCGCGACGCGCTGGCATCGCTGGAGACGCCGGTCAGCTCGTGGCGGGCCGACCAGCGGGAGACGGTGCGCTACCCATCGCCGCGTCCGGAGAGCGCGCGCCGCTCATCGCGCGATGTGGCGCCTGCCGATCAGCGACCGGTCTCTCCCCGCCGAGGGACACCGGCGAGCGACGCGCGCCCCGCGCTCCCGGCGTCGCCGCTCACGAGAGGCGCCTTCGTGCTGGAGCCCGAGCACCTCGCATCGCTCACTCCCGCGCAGCGCGAAGATCTCCGGCTCTGGCACGGCCGGGTGAATCTGCTCGACCGCATCAAGGCCGCGCGCGGGTATGCGCTCGGCACGATCGCGATGACGGGGCTGGCCATGACCGGGTTCGGCTTCGGCGTCGCCGAGGGCATTCCCCCGCTGGTGTTCTCGATGATCGTGCCGATCGTGATGACGAGGAAGCTCGTGCGGCGCTGCCGCTCACTGCGCGAGAACGGGCTCAAGCTGCGCCGCGTGTTCTCGAAGCTCCGCGCGCGCAACGTGCTCCCGCCACCGCCGCCCACGCCGACGCAGGCGCAGCTACAGAAGCTCGCGCCACGCGAGGTCCTCGAGAGCCCGCACGGCGCGGCGATCCGTCGCGCGGCAGAGGAGCGGGCGGCGATCATGAACCTCATCGCCAACCTGCCGAAGCCCGATCGGGCGATGCTGCCCGACCTGGAGCCCACGGTCAACGCGCTGGTCGATCGCGTTGCCCATCTTGCGCAGCTGCTGCACCGGCTCGAGCAGAGCATCGATCCGCGGTTGAGCGACGAGCTCGACGCGCGCATCGCGGCCGTCGCGAACGATGCCGACTCACCGGACGGCGAGCGGAGGCTGGCGCTGCTCAAGCGGCAGCGCGCGACGCTCGACGAGCTGGCGCGTCGCCGCAACGCGCTCGCGCATCAGATCGACAACGCCGGACTGGCGCTGGGGAATCTGCGGCTCGATCTCATCAAGCTTCGCTCCTCCGGACTCCAGTCGGCGCTGTCGGATCTGTCCAACGCGACGCAGGAAGCCCGGGCACTGTCTCGCGAGATCGATACCGTACTCGATGCCGCGGCCGAGGTGAAAAGTCTGTAGACGCCCGGAGGAGGCTGGCTGGAAGGTGCTCGGAGACAACCTCGACATCAGCCCCCCACTCGCCAGCCCTCCGTCAGGTGTGGGCTAGCCACGAGCTAGCCCTCGATCTTGTAGATCTCCCGCCGCCCGTACTCGACGAGATCGTGATACCCCTTCATGATCTTGTCGAACTCCTTCGCGTCCTCCTCGGTGATCCCTTTGCCTGCCATCATGTCGTCGAAGGTTTGTAGGCTGGGCACCTCGAATTCCGAGACGATCGTCCAGTAGCGCTCGCCGCAGAGATCCGTCATCACGCGCATCTTACCGAACCCGAGTCGCTCGTTGACCTTCGACATCTCGAGGAACTTCTCGACGAGCGGGCGCACCTTGCCCGGCTTGCAGTACATGATCTCGCGCACCAGCAGCATGATTCCTCCTGGGAGTTCGAGAAACGCTCGCGACCATGCCATCGACCAGCAATTCGAAGACCGCTGCGCGCTCACGGGCAGATGAGGTTGTTGCATCCCTGGAGCGGCTTGGGAACAAACGTACACACGAGGAGATGGCCACCAGATATGGCATCGTGACGCCGAGAGCGTTCGGCGTCCCGATGTCGGGCATGCAGAGGGTCGCCAAGGGATTGGGGAAGGACCACGCCCTCGCGGGCGCACTCTGGGACACGGGGTGGTACGAGGCCCGGATCGTTGCGGCGCTCATCGACGACCCGGCGCTCGTCACGGCGGCTCAGATGGACCGGTGGTGTCGCGACTTCGACAACTGGGCGATATGCGACACCCTGTGCTTCAAGCTGTTCGATCGCACACCGCACGCCTGGCGCAAGGTGGAGCAGTGGAGCGCCAGGGATGGGGAATTCGTGAAGCGGGCTGCCTTCGCGCTGCTCGCGTCGCTCGCGCTGCACGACAACATGGCGCCCGACTCCCGGTTCACCCGCTACCTGCCGCTCATCGAGCGTGCGGCGGGCGATGAGCGCAACTTCGTGAAGAAGGGTGTGAGCTGGGCGCTGCGCGCCATCGGCGGTCGGAGCCTGCCGCTCAACGAAGCAGCGATGGCGACCGCGGAGCGCTTGGCAGCGTCACCGAGCGCGGCAGCCCGGTGGGTGGGGAAGGATGCGCTGCGAGCGTTCACTCCAGCGCTGCGCAAGCGGCTCGCTGCCCGCGTTCGCGCCGCACGGTGAGCCGATGCGGTCGCGCTACGCGTGGGCGCCGTTACGGAGTCGTGCCGTCGGCAGGTCGAACGATCGTGTCGACGCGTGTCGTGCCGGTGCTGCTCTTGCGCTTCACCATCATCGTCGCCCGGCTTCGCAATGAGTCCAGTCGTGCGCGCTGCTCGGCCGTGAGGATGGAGCGAAGCTCGCGGTCGAGCGAGTCGGAGATCGCGCGCAACCGACCGGCAACCTCGTGCATCGTTGCTTCGGTAGCGGGAGCCCTTCGCTCGAAGATCGAGTCTGCCTGAGCGCGCTGCGCCGGCGTGAGATCGAGCTTCTCCAGCACGCCCGACATGTCGGCGGTGATCGCCGAGCGCATCTGCAGCTGAGGGCGCATCAGGCGATGAAGGGTGTATCCCACCGCCACTCCGGCCGCGAAGACCGCCGAGAGCAGTGCCACCGCAATGAGGCGCGGACGATGGGGTAGTCCGCGACTCATCGCTGATATCCCTGGAATGCCGCGAGCAGCTCGGCGTTACTGGGCACATGTCGCTGCGCGGCCCAGGTGGCGACGGTCGCCTGCACCGACGCTTCGTCCAGTGATTGGCTCCGGGTCACGGCGACGGCAGTGCCTGCAAACGCGAGAATGACAGCGGCGGCGATCCACTTCGGGGGCAGGGCCAGTCCCAGGAGCTCGAGGAAATCTTGCCGGGCGGCAGCCTGTGGACGATCGGGAAGGCGAGCCATGACCGCGGCGATGACACGGTCGGTCTGAGCCCTGGTTGGACCCAACGTGCCGAGATCGACGGGCTCTCGGTCGCGCTCAGTCATGATCGTGCCTCACGAGCGTCTGGTCGCCAAGCAGCATGCGCAGCCGCTTGCGTGCATCGCTCAGATGGCGGCGCGACATCAGCTCCGATATGTCCAACCGCGATGCGATCTCGGCATGGGTCCATCCCTCCAGATCGTGCAGGAGCACGATCTCACGCTGGTGCATCGAGAGCTGTGCGAGCGCGCGCCGCAGTGTCTCACGCAGCGCCTCGAGCTCGGCGTGGCGCTCCGTGCGATCGGGCGCGGCTGCGAGAGCCACGTCGTCCAGAGGCTCGGTGATGCGCAGCGCCAGATATTCGCGCCGGTTGAGAGCGAGATTCCTCACGATGCGAATCAGCCACCCGCCGAAGCGGCTGGGGTCCCGGCACTCCTGAATGTGCTCCCACGATCGAAGAAAGGCCTCCTGGCAGATGTCCTCGGCCTCGTCCCGGTCGCTCACCCGGGCCAGCGCGACCAGATATGCCGCGCGAAAGTACCGCCGCAACAATACCTCGAATGCGGCGGCATCGCCCATTCGAACGCGGGCAACGAGAGAGGCGTCGGGCTCCGTCATCCCTGCTAAATGAAGACAGTTGGAAGGCGTCATGCGTGAGCGCGACTCACACGCGGAGCCTCCAGGCTGTCAGCTACCAAGACCCCCTTTCCAGGACACACGCCATGATCTGGCTGCTACTCACGCTCTGTGCACTGATCGGTATCTCACCCGCCCCTGTCCGATCGCAGGCTGCCGTGTCAGAGTCCGAGCGACTGCGGGCCGGCATCGACTCGTTCGTCTCACGGCGCGTGGCCGAGGACGCATTCTCGGGAACGGTGCTGGTGGCACGCGGAGGTGAGATCATTTTTCGACACGGTTTCGGCAAAGCAAACGAGGAGACCGGCATAGCCATGACGCCGGATACGAGACTCACGATCGCGTCGATGACGAAGCTCCTCACGCAGGTCGCGATCCGGCAGCTCGAGCAGGCGCAGCGCCTGTCGCTGTCCGACACCGTTGGCAAGTTCCTGCCGGAGTACCCCAATCCCGTCGTCCGCAGCAAGGTCACGATCGACCAGCTTCTGCGCCACCGCTCCGGGATAGGCAACTTCTGGAACGAGCGCTATGCCGCACGGCGTACCGAGGTACGATCGGTGAGCGACTACCTGGAGCTCTTTCAGGACGATTCGCTCCTATTCGAGCCCGGGACCAGGCAGCAGTACAGCAACGGCGGCTACGTGGTACTCGGGGCGATCATCGAGCGGGTGAGCGGTCAGCCGTATCACGACTATTTGCGCGATCACGTGTTTCGTCCGGCGGGGATGATGCAGACCACCCCATACGATGGACGCGTTTCGCTGCCGAACGCGGCGGTGGGATATACCAGGATGACGGATGGCGGGCGCCGTGCGCCTGGGCCCCGCCGGCCGAACACGGACTCCAAGCCGGGGCTGTCGGGTCCGGCGGGGGACCACTACTCGAGCGTGGACGATCTGCACAGGCTCGCGACGGCGCTGACCAAACACCAGCTGCTCGACTCGACGCACACCGCGGCGCTGCTCGGTCCGCGCTATGCCGAAGGCGCCGGCTTCCGGTCCGCCGGAGGGGGACCAGGGGTGAATGCCGAGCTCTCCCTGTACCCATCCGGTTTCGTCGTAGTAGTGCTCTCCAACTACGATCCACCATCGGCAACGGAGGTCGCGCAGTACATCGGGTCGCTGATCACGTCGGCACCTCTGGCCAACGCGCGAGATCGCCGGTAGGCTGCGGCATACTCATGCGGAGGTCATCATGTTCGGCGCCTGCGACCTGTCGATGGCGACGTGAGAGGGGACGAAATCGGCGGCCCGATCCGGTGGCGGATGCACATCCCCGTTCCGCCCGCGAACGTCTTCGCGATTCTCGATTCCGACGGAGGGCGCGCCTCGTTCTGGGCGGAGTCGGCGATCGAGGCCGATTCGCACATCGAGTTCCGATTCATCAACGGCTACACGTATCGGGGCAAGGTGCTCGAGCGGAGGCCGCCGCACCTGTTGTCGATCCACTACCTGGGCGGTCCGGTGCGTTTCGAGCTGCACGCGGACGGCAAGGGTGGTACGGACCTCTTGCTCACGCACCACGGCGTGTCGGCCGCGGAGTGGAACGAGGTGCACGCGGGCTGGTTGAACGTGCTCTTTCCGTTGAAGGCCTGGGCGGCACACCGCGTGGACCTGCGCAATCACGACCCGGAGCGGACGTGGGACGAGGGCTATGCCGACCAGTGATTCGATCGCGACGCTCGTGCTCGAGAACGTGCAGCCCCGCCCCGGCCGCGGCAGCTGGCATGGGGGTCCCACACCGGTCGGCGCGGTGCGCGGTGTGTCGGTGGAGGAAGCGGTGTGGGTACCGTTCGCCGGCCGCAAGAGCATCTGGCAGCTCGCGCTCCACATCGCCTACTGGAAGTACGCGATTCGTCGACGATTGGAGGGCGGCAAGGGAGCGCGCTTTCCGCGCAGCCCGGCGAACTGGCCGCGGGTACCCGATGGCGGCGATGCGACCGCTTGGGCGGAGGATGTCGGGCTGCTGCGAACCGAGCACGAGCGACTCGTTGCGATCATCGCCGGCATCCCGGTGCGCCGCTATGGCGAGGCGCTCCCGGGCGGCAAGCGATGGACGGTCGGCGAGCTGATCCTTGGCATCGCCCAGCACGACGCCTATCACGCCGGGCAGATCCAGATGCTCAAGCGGCTGTGGGAGGCGGCGCGTCGCCCCGCGGGCAAGAACCGGCCCAAACGCGTCTGACGCAGCGGCTCGGTCTGCTCCCGTGAGCCGCCGCGCCTCAGTTGCCCGGCGACTCCAGAGTGGCCAGTATGCTCGCCAGATCGGCCCGGTCGAGCCAACGGCCCCGAAGCATCACACCGGCGATTCGCCGGCTGTTGGCAATGTTCTCGAGAGGATTCGCGTCGAGCAGCACGAGATCGGCGGTCTGGCCAACGGCCACCACGCCCCGCTGGTTGCCGCGGCCGAAGAACCCCGCGGCGTTACTGGTCGCTGCGCGCAGGGCCTCGAACGGCGTCAGGCCGGCGACCACCAGCTCGGCCAGCTCGTCGTGCGTCGAGAATCCCGGCACCACCCCGGTGTTCATCGCATCGGTACCAATGAGCAGCCGCACGCCCGCCGCGTGGAAGCTGCGGACGAGCTTCTGGAGCAGCGCCAGGCGCTGCATGAATCGCGGATACGCGTCCGGGCCGAAGCGTGCGGTGTACGGGTTCGTCGCCGGACCCCAGCTTTCTCTTCTGGGCCGTGGCAGGAACTTCATCTCCGGGCGAGCCAGTACGGCGTCGAGATCCCCGGCCATCAGCCCGATGATCTCGTACGCCGTGAGGTTGGGCATGAGCCAGATGCCGGCGTCCACCATGGAGCGCGCGAGGTCGGGGATGCGCGGTTCCACCTGCTGGAAGTTGCGCGAGCTGTTGTTCTGGTCGTAAAGAAACTCTTCGGCATGGGCCACGGCGTACTGCCGCCCCTCGAACATCGCGGCAAGGCCGAGATTGCGCGGCGCGTGACCGACGACCCGGATGCCCTCACGCCGAGCGACGGCGTTCAGCCTCGAGTAGGCGTCCCGGGACAGATCGCCGTGCAGCTTCACGAAGTCGTACCCGGCACGACGCTGCTCCACGACCGCGCGCTCGACCTCGGCGGGCGTGGTGACAAAGGGCTCGTTGATGTATGGGCCCACCGTGTAGATCGTCGGTCCGAGCACACGCCCACCGGCGACGGCAGACCTCAGCTCCAGTGTCTGCGGAGCGCCGCGCATGTTGAGGACAGACGTCACGCCGTTCACGACGAACATACTCAGGATGTGGCGCTGTTCGTTCTCGTCGCTGTACGACAGATGCACGTGGACGTCGGCGAGCCCTGGGATCAGGAACTTGCCGCTTCCGTCCACGACGTGCGCACCGGCGGGAGCGCGTACGCTCGAAGTGGAACCCATTCGCGCGATGAAGCCTCCCTCGACGACCACCGTCTGCCGTGTGAGCACGCGCGGACGGTCCATCGGCACGACGTTCACGTTCTCGATCACGACGGGCGGTGCCTGAGATGCGTGTTGGGCCGTGCCATCCCTGAACGGGGCTCCGAGCAGGGCAGTCACGAGTGCCAACGTGCGGGGGTTGATGACCTGGTGGTCGCCGATCGATGCGGCCATGGTGTCCTTACCTAGATGTCTAGGTAAGATGCTGCGGTCCCGATGCCTGAATGTCAAGCCTGAATGTCGAGACGGAACCGGAGTGCTCGCAGACGGATCATCGAACCCTACGGCCTCTCCCCGGTGACAAACCATCGAAGGCAGGAACAAACCGCCGACTGTTGGAGAACACACATGACCCACCTTACTCGCACGCGGTTCGCCGCCCTGTGTTTGGGCACGATGTCGCTCGGAGCGCCCATGATCGCCCTGACGCAAAGTCCGGCCGCGCCTGCCGCTGCCTCACCTGTCGCGCTCTCGGCCGCGACGCGCGACAGCGTGATCGACGGAACGCTGGCGGCGCTCGACCGCGGATACGTCTTCCCGGAGAAGGCGCGCGCGATGCGCGAGGCGATCGAGGCCCGTCGTGCAGCCGGCGAGTATGCCGGCATCACCGGTGCGTCGGCGCTAGCGGAGGCGTTGACGAGGGACCTCCAGACCGTCAGCCGCGATAAGCACCTCCGCGTGCGACATGGATCGGGGCCGCAGGGACCGGGTGGCCCGGTCCGTCGAGATCGCGCCGCCTTCGAGGCGGCGGGACGCGCGTCGAACTTCGGGGTGGGGAAGGCCGAGGTCCTGCCGGGCAACGTGGGGTACGTCGAGATCCAATCCTTCGGCTACCCCCCCGAGCTGAGCGCCGAGGCCGTCGCCGCCGCGATGACGACAGTCGCCGATGCCGACGCACTCATCGTCGACATCCGCCGCAACGGTGGCGGCGCCCCGCAGGCGGTCGCGCTGGTGTCGTCATATCTCTTCGGCGAGGAGCCGGTGCACCTCAACTCACTGTACTGGCGGCCGGGCGATCGCACGGATGACTTCTACACGCTGCGAACCGTCGCCGGAAAGCGGTTTGGTCCCGACAAGCCGGTGTACGTGCTCACCAGCAGTCGCACCTTCTCGGCGGCCGAGGAATTCGCGTACAATCTGCAGACTCGCAAGCGGGCGACGATCGTCGGCGAGACCACCGGCGGCGGCGCTCACCCCGGCCAGGTGCAGCGCGTGCTCGGCGACTTCACGGTGTTCGTGCCGACAGGTCGCGCCATCAACCCGATCACGAAGACGAACTGGGAAGGAACAGGCGTCCGCCCGGACATTGCCGTTCCGGCCGACTCGGCGCTGGCCAGGGCCATAGCCGCGGCGCGCGCGCGGCGCTGACGGAAAGGCTTGCGCTGCTGCCATTTGGCTTACATTATACTGCCATATGGCAGACAACGTATTGTCTCTCCCCGGTCGCGGCGCCGAGCGCAGGGACCTGGACGAGCTCCAGGCCCGTGTCGAGTCGGACCAGCAGCAGGGCCACTACTACGTCGCGCTGCTCGGCCTTCGCGTGTACGAGCCGCTACGCATCTACGCCACCGTTCGGAAGGGGCTCTCCTACGCCAGCTTTCTGCGCTTCCAGCGAAACACCGAGCTTCCCGCGCCGGTGCTCGCCGATCTGACGCAGATCCCGCCGCGCACGCTCGCGCGACGGAAGCAGGAAGGGCGGCTCGACCCGGAGGAGTCGGATCGTCTGGTGCGCGTGGCGCGCATCTTCGGCCGCGCGCTCGAGCTGTTCGAGGGGGATGTGCGCGCGGCGCGGGACTGGCTCACCAGCGAGCAGGGTGCGTTGGGCGGGCTGGTCCCGCTCGAGCTCGCCAAGACCGACGTCGGCGCTCGGGAGGTGGACGACCTGATCGGGCGGCTCGAGCACGGCATTCCGACCTGAGCGCGTGCCCACAGTCTGGCGGCTCGTCAAGACGAAGTACGCCGGTACCGCGTTCGATGGTGAGGGCGCCCGGCTCTACGGTGGGCGATGGAGCAGCCGCGGCGTCCGGGTGGCGTATGGATCGGGAAGCGTCGCGCTCGCCATGCTGGAGGTGCTGGTGCACCTGGATGCCGCCCGCCTGCTCGCCTCCTACTCGCTCGTCACGGCCGACGTGCCTGACGAGCTGATCACGGTGCTGCCGGCGGCCGCGCTGCCATCAAACTGGAGGCACTCACCGCCGCCCGCCGCGACGAGAGCGATCGGCGATGCGTGGGTGCGCGGCGCGACATCGGTGGCGTTGGCGGTGCCGAGCGCGATCGTCGAGAGCGAGCTGAACTATCTGCTCAATCCCGCGCACCGGTCCTTCGGCAAAATCCGCATCGGTGCTCCGCGGCGCTTCGCGCTCGACCCGCGCCTCGCGCGGTAGCCCTCACTGGGCGTCGAGGCAGGCCTGGACGATCTCGCGCTGGGCCGCGCCGGGCGACTCGATCACCTCGTAGAACTCATCGAAGTACTCGAGCGTGCGCTCGACGGTCTTCTGATCGAGCAGCCGTCCGATCTCGTCGCGATAGAGTCCGTAGATCGCGTCCTTCTTGTCCTTGAACAGCGCGAACACCTTCGCGTAGTCCTCGGCCGGCGCGCAGTGCCCGCGATAGATGCGCTGGCGGACGCTGCGAATCGGAAGCTGCGGCGGCGGCGTCGCGTAGCGGGCGTGCACGGCGCCGGAGAAGTCGAAGTCGTATGGCACCACGTAGTACTTACCCGTGCTGTCCAGCATCAGCTCGGCGTTGTGCAGCGCCCGGGAGGACCAGTCGCTGTTCCCGATGAGGTATTGGAAGACGCCGACGAGGGCGGCATGGTACGGCTCGAGGTCCTGCGCCTTGGCCCCCTGCATCTCCATCATCTTCATGCCCAGCCGCTTGGCCATCTCGCCCGGCTCCTCGAGGAGAATCGCGTGGCGTGTGGCGTGCACCTGACCACTGGCGCTGTCCACGTAGGTGGTGTGGAGGAGCCGTGCGCGATGACTGAGCGGCGTCAGCAGCGAGTAGATGCGGTAGAGCTGCATCTCCTGGAGGAGGTACTCCTCGTACGCGTCGTTGTCGCGGCAGTAGTTCACGAGCTTGGGCTTGTCCAGCCGGTCGAAGATCGACTCGCGCGCCTCGCGCCCGAAGTTGAGCCGCAGCGGAGGGAACGCGCAGTTCTTGAGGCGCCAGATGCCGCGCGTGCGCACCTGCGCCGGCACGGCGATCGTGTTCCCGTCAGGGCCCGCATAGGAGACCGTGGCAGCGCGCCACGGTGCATCCTCCGTCATCTTGTCGCCCCGCAGCTCGCGAAGATTCGCCGTCAGCGTCACCGCGAGCACCGCGTCGCTGTCGAAGAAGCGGGTAGGCCGCTTCTCCTCCTTGCTCGATCCGGAGGCCGTGTCGGCGTTGGCGACGCGTTGTGCGGAGTCCGTTGCCTGTGCGGCTGCCGGTGGTGCGATCGACGCGGCGGACGCGACGATCAACGTCACGGCGACGAACGCCGCGCTGAGCGATGCGAGCATGGTGTGGCCTCCTCCGCGCCAACGACCTCGTGGCCCCCACGCTCGCGCGGCGACGGCAGCGTGACGCGGGGTGGCAACCGCACGAATATCGACCCTCCGGTCCCCCACCGCCATAGCCGATCCCGAGATTGCCCGGCGGGAGCGAGGGGCGCACATTGACTGCATGACCCGACTCCTTCCAGGCCTGCTGCTCCTTCTCGCCGGGGCCGCGTGTCAGGCTCAGAGCAGCGCGCTGACCGCTGGCTCCGCGGAGCGTCCCACGCTCGTGGTGCTCATCGCCGTCGACCAGATGCGGGCCGACTACCTCGACCGGTTCGCCTCCCAGCTCACCGGCGGCCTGGCGCGTCTCACGCGTGAAGGCGCGCGCTTCACCAATGCCCATCAAGACCACGGCTGGACGCTCACCGCGCCGGGCCACGCGAGCCTCCTCTCCGGCCGCTTCCCGCGATCCACCGGGATCCTGTCCAACGAGCTCGGCGTACCCGACCCGAACGTATCGCTGCTGGATGGCGCGCCTGGCGATGGGGCTTCGCCGCATCGCTTCGTGGGCACCACCCTCGTGGACTGGCTGCGCGATCGGAGCTCGCGCAGCCGCGCGCTCGCCGTCGCGGGGAAGGATCGCGCGGCGATCCTTCCCGTCGGTCGCAGCCGGGCGCAGGTGTACTGGTACGCGGAAAATGGCCGGTTCACCACCAGCACCTACTACGCCGACTCGTTGCCCGACTGGGTGCGGCGCTTCAACGCGCGGCGAAGCGCGCAGCGGTATGCCGGCCAGGCGTGGCAGCTCTTGCTGCCGGACAGCGCCTATCCGGAGCCGGACAGCGTGGTGCTGGAGGGATACGGGCGGAACTTCACGTTCCCGCACTGGGTACCGTCGGACAGCGTGCGGGCCGCCGATTACGTGCAGGTGACGCCGTGGCTGGACGAGATCGTGCTCGGTTTCGCCCTCGAGGGGCTGAACACGCTCGGTATCGGTAACGGGCCGCAGACCGATCTTCTCAGCGTGTCGCTATCGGCGATGGATTACATCGGTCACCGCTACGGCCCCGACTCGCGCGAGATCCACGATCAAGTGCTGCGGCTGGACCGCGCGCTGGGCGCGTTTCTCGATTCGCTCTTTCGGCTTCGCGCGCCGGAGCGCGTAGCGATCGCCTTCAGCGCCGATCACGGCGTGAGTCGCATTCCCGAGATCGTGGGGGAGACCCCGATGCCGACGCGCGTCGACCTCGCCCCGCTCGTCGAGCACATGAGCAACGCGCTGCGAGCCGCGGGCGCCAACCCGGAGGCGCTCATCGTGTCGCCTCCGGTCATGGCGCTGGACCGGAACGCGCTGGGTGGACGACGGCGCCTCAACGGCGACTCGATCGTCGCCGCGTTCGCGGCCGAGGTGAAGCAGATACCCGGCGTGCTGCGTGTGGACGGGTGGCGCGATCTCCAGAAGGCCGACCCGCGCAACGACCCGATCGCGCGCCGGTGGCAACACCACTTCTCGCCGAACGCGCGCTTCGACCTGGTGATGACGCTGACGCCGGGCAGCACGTGGAGCACGAACGTCGCGACGCACGGCTCGCCGCACGATCAGGACAGCCACGTGCCGATCATTTTCTACGGCCCATGGTTCCGCGCCGGGCGCTACGACGAGTTCGTGCGCACGGTCGACATCGCACCCACGCTGGCGGCCGTCGTCGGCGTGCGGCCATCGGAGCGCCTGGACGGTGTCGTGCTCCGGCAAGTGCTCAACGGCAACGTGAGTCAGTAGAGGGGGGTCGCGCCTGTGAGCCGCGTGCCGGCACCCGAGGCGCTCGCGCGGCTGCGCGAGGGCAACGTGCGATTCGCATCGGGTACGGGCGGTCGCGAGCCGTTCGCGAGTCAGGCGCGGCGATCGGAGCTGACCGCGGGGCAGCAGCCCTTCGCCATCATCCTGGGTTGCTCAGACTCGCGCGTGCCGGCGGAGATCGTCTTCGATCAGGGGCTCGGCGACCTGTTCGTGATTCGCGTCGCCGGCAACATCGTCGCCCCGTCGCAGATCGGAAGCGTCGAGTTCGCGGCGGAGCGGTTCGGGACGCGCCTGGTCGTGGTGCTGGGTCACTCGCGATGCGGCGCCGTACTGGCCACGCTCGATGAGCTCACGCGTCCCACGGCAAACCAATCCCGGAACCTGCGCTCCATCGTCGACCGCGTTCGACCATCGGTCGAAGCGTTACTGGCAACCGACCTGAGAAATGACCCCGACGCACTGGTGCGCGATGCGGTGCGCGCCAACGTTCGCGTCTCGGCGAGCCAGCTGCGGCACGGGTCGGAGATCCTCGAGCAGCTCATTCAAGAGGATGGGCTCGTCGTGGTGGGCGCGGAGTACTCGCTGGAGACGGGGCTCGTCGATTTCTTCGATGGGATGCTTGAGAGGTACGACCACCCGCATGAACACCGATCGTCACCCGCATGACGACCGGTCATCATGGGTACAGTGGCCGGAGCGGAGATCGTCGCATACAATGCCGCCGTCGGGGATGCGCGCATTCCGTGAGCCAAGCTTGAGACGGGAGGGCAGATCGATGGTGTCGCTCGGCAGCATCGCGTTGACCGGCTGCATCGTGGCGTTGTCCTGGACATCGCTGTCGGCCCAGTCGACCGTCCCGTCGCGTACGCGACTCACGTCGGTGGCGTACCGTGTGACGCGCATGCCGGCCATGCTCGCCTTCTACAGCGAGGCGTTCGGATTTCGGTTCCGCGAAGTGGATACCGGTGGCCTGCGCTCGCAGTTCGGCGAGCTGGGCGGGCTCACGCTCAAGTTCGTTCCGATCCGCGATGCCGTGGACTTCGAGAACTTTCCCATTCATCAGTTGGGGTTCGAGGTCCCCGACGTCGAGGCGGTGATTGCGCTCGCGGTGAAGCACGGTGGGCGCGTGCAGGACGCAGCAGTTCGGCGAGACGGTAAGATGCACGCATCGATCCGTGACCCCGATGGCAACACGGTGGAGCTCTATGGTACACGGTGACGGAGGCGCGATGGTGGACGTGAGCTACGCGATCGTGTTCGTGAGCGACATGAAACGGTCGGTGGCGTTCTATCGGGATGGGTTGGCGATCTCGGTAAGGGAGGCGCCTCGCCGCTAACCGCATGAACGTGCAGCTGATCGCCGTCCCCTACGACTCGGCGCGGCGCGGTGAGCGCATGGGTGCCGGACCGGAGCTGCTCCAGGGCGCTCTCGTCAGGCAGCTCGAGCGCGAGGGACATGCCGCCGGTGTGCGGGTGCTGGAAGCGCCGACTGACAGCTGGCGCGCCGAGATCCGGACGGCGTTCGATCTCGCGCGAGGCGTGGCGTGGGCGGTCGAGGAGACGATCGCCGACGGCGGCTTTCCGCTCGTTCTCTCCGGAAATTGCGGACCGGCGGCGCTGGGCTGCGTGAGCGCGCTGGGCCACGCACCGCTGGTGTTCTGGTTCGACGCGCACGGCGACTTCAATACGCCGGACACGACCATGGGTGGCTTTCTGGATGGTATGGCGATGGCCGCGATGACCGGACGCTGCTGGCCGCAGCTCACCGCCGGCATACCGGGTTTCTCGCCGCTGCCGGAGGAGAACGTGACGCTGATCGGCGCTCGCGATCTCGATCCACTGGAGGCAACGGCGCTCGAGCAGTCGCGCGTGGGGCGGGTGTCGGTCGGCGAGCTTCGTCAGGCACTACCGGCGGCCATTCCCGCCGCCACGGCTCGGCCGTCCCCGGCGTATCTGCACCTCGACCTCGACGTGCTCGATCCGGGCGAGGGGCGAGTCAACCCCTATCAGGCGCCGAACGGCCTGACCCGTGCGGATGTCGAGTGGGCGATGTCCACCATCGCGCGAGGTGCGCGCATCGGTGCCGCCGCTCTCACGGCGTACGACCCGCAGAGCGATCCGAGCGGCACCGGGCGCGAGGCCGCGCTGGCCCTCGCCGTGGCGCTGGTGCGCGCGGTGGCCGAGCAGCACCACTGACCGGTTCGTCCGGAGATTCATCCATGGACGTTCGCGTCTGTCACGCCATTGCCGAGCGACGGCTGCTGATGTTCGCCTATCGGGGAGCCCTGCGGATCGCTGAGCCGCATCTGTATGGCAAGACGACGGCGGGAAACGATGCGATGAGCGCCTGGATGCGACCGGGGTGGAGTCGTGCCGATCCGCAGGGTGGGTGGCGCATGTTTCGGCTGGACGAGGTGACCGATCTGTCGCTCCTGCCCGAGCAGTTCGCCGGTCCGCGGTCGGACTTCAATCCCGACGACCCGCACTTCAGCGAGGTGTTCTGCCGGGTGCAGCCCGCGGACGCGAGCGGTTCATCGCCTTCGGCGACGTGATGCCCATTCCCCTGAAGATTTCAGGGGTAGAAGCGCTCGTCACCCTGGGCGACATCGCGGTCGCGCGCGATGTGATCGCGGGGAGGCTGCACCGCACGCCGGTGACGAGATCCGCCTGGCTGAGCGATCGGGTGGGCGCTCGTGTCACGCTCAAGCTCGAGCTCTTCCAGCGAACGGGATCGTTCAAGCCGCGTGGCGTGCTCAACACGCTGGCGACGCTCACGGCTGACGAGCGCGCGCGCGGCGTCATCTCCCTCTCGGCAGGTAACCATGCGCAGGCCGTGGCGTGGGGTGCCTCGGCCATGGGCGTGCGCTCCACCATCGTCATGCCGGCCACCGCGGTTCGCACGAAGGTCGACGCCACTCGCGGCTACGGTGGCGAGGTGGTGCAGACCGACGGCGACCTGCTCGCGACCACGCAGCAGCTTCAGCGTGAGCGCGACCTCGTGCTCGTCCATCCGTTCGACGATCCGCGCATCATCGCCGGCGCCGGCACCGTCGGCCTGGAGATCGTGGAGGACGTGCCCGACGCCGACACGGTGGTGGTGGGCTGCGGCGGAGGCGGTCTCATCTCCGGGGTGGCGGCCGCGGTGCGCGCCGTGCGTCCGGGCGCTCGCGTGATCGGCGTCGAGCCGGCCGGCGCCAACGCCATGACGCTGAGCCTCGCCAAGGGAGAGCCGGTACGCCTCGCGTCCATCTCGACCATCGCGGATGGGCTTGCCGCTCCCTTCGCCGGCGCGCACACTCTTGCTCACGTCCGCTCGCTGGTCGAGCGCGTCGTCGAGGTGAGCGACGCCGAGATCGTTGCCGCCATGCGGGCGCTCATGGAGCGGTGCAAGATCGTCCCCGAGCCTGCCGGGTCGGCCGCCACCGCCGCGCTCCTGAGCGGGCGCATCGATGTGCGAGCTGGCGAGCAGGTCGTCGTCATCGTGAGCGGCGGCAACGTCGATCTCGATCGCCTCAAGCAACTTTTATGAGGGGCGTTCATGCAGTTCATGATCATCGAGAAATTCCGCAACGGCGATCCGGTGCCGGTGTACCGCCGTTTCCGCGAGCGAGGGAGGCTCGCGCCAGACGGGCTGCGCTACGTCGGAAGCTGGGTCACCCAGGACTTGGCTTGTTGTTATCAGGTAATGGAATGCGATGACCGGCGGCTGCTCGACGAATGGATGTCGAACTGGGCGGACATCGTGGACTTCGAGGTGATCCCCGCGATGTCGTCGGCCGACGCGTTGCGTGCCGTCGAGCCTCGACTGTGACTTCCGGAATAGGAGAGCGCGTGGAGCGACCGAATCGGGCGGCATACTGGTATGGCTACACCGTCTGTCTGGTGGCAGTGATCACGTTTCTCATCTCGCTCAACTCGCTGGTGAACAGCGCGTTCAGAATGAGCGACCCGGTTCGCGGAGGGGACCGCTTCGGCGTGTCGCTGACCTCGTTCGAGGCGTATCGCGCGACGCTCGGCCAGCGGCCCTTTCCGGAGGCTGGCCGCGACACGAGCCGTCCTCGCTCGGAGAGCGACCTCCGCGCCGAGTACGAGGCGATGCGCAGCGACCACATCGCGCAGAACCGGTTCGAGGCGCAGCGCTCCATCGTGACCAACGGTATTCTGATCGTGGTGGCGGTGCTGCTCTTCATCTGGCACTGGCGCTGGTTGCGGGCATTGGCCAATGGTGACGCAACCGCTCGAGGCTGACGCGGCCCGATCCGCCTCCTGATGTTCCGCCCGGGCGCGCGTCCGGCTGGACTTCTGGCCGGCCGGCCGCAAACATGTCCGGAGCAGGGTGGACCCTTCATACTCCCGGAGGTGCAGCATGCGTCGGTACCTGGTTGGCATTCTCGTACTCGCCCTCGCGGCCTGCAGCGCCGACCGCGCCTTTGCTCCGCCGGCGACCGCCGTCGCCGAGCCGCGCGCGTCGGACGTCATCGCCCTTGGAGGCTTCCGCGGCGTGCTCGTCATCGATGGAGTGCGGTACGAGGAGGAACGTGAGCAGGCGCGTGCCCTGGCCGCCATCAGGCCTCACGACATCCTGGCGGTCGAGGTCGCGAAAGGACAGCTCGCCGCGCGCCATGGTGGAACGGACGGCCGCGGTGTCATCTTCGTGACGCTGAAGCGGTAACGCATCGCCGCGCCTGACACCCGATCCGGAGGAACGCCCAGATGGCGTACGTCGATGGATTCGTCATCCCCGTGCCCAAGAAGAACCTCAAGACCTATCGCCGGATATCGCAGCGGGCAGGCAAGATCTGGCGCGAGCATGGCGCGCTGGAGTACCGCGAGTGCGTGGGTGACGACCTCAACCTGAAGTCGGGCGCTTCCTTCGTTCGGGCGGCGCGGGCGAAGCGCGGTGAGGCGGTGGTGTTCTCCTGGATCGTGTATCGGTCGCGATCGCATCGCGACAGCGTGAACAAGAAGGTGATGAAGGACCCGCGCATCGCGAAGATGATGAACGACAGCGCGCCGATCTTCGACTTCAAGCGGATGGTGTACGGCGGGTTCAAGGTCATCGTCGACGTGTAAGGGTTGGTCCGCTGTCGGCACCGGCCCCAACCCTGACCGCCTCTGGCGCTCCCACGACGACCATGTGCATGGTGCTGTACGCGGCTGCCGATGTCCCGCTGCCGACCATCGACACGGGCAATCCACCGCCGCTGCTGAGCGTCCAGCTGCTGGGGCCCGATGAACAGGATGTACGCGTCCATTTCTCCAAGCGGCACGCATACGTCTTGGGCGCGCACACCGGCTGTAGCTGTGGATTCAGCTACGGCGACGGCGACGGCACCGACGCGTGGGGGCGCGAGTCGGTGCGCCGACTGAGTGCATATCTCGCGAGCGCGGTCGAGCGCGCCGGGCCGATCGAGCTGTTCGCGTGCTGGAACGGTGACGAAACGAAGCCGCTCGAGATCCGCGCGACGATCACGCCAGGCGAGTTCGACGCCGATCGGGAGCGGTTCGCCCTCGCCGAGCGGTGGCTGGCGGTGGTAGTGTCAGGCACGGATGCGGCCGATCGTGGAGCCGCTGAAGGGAGGGCCCCTCAGGAGTAGACCATGTGCAGGAACATCAGAACTCTCGCCAACTTCGAGCCACCCGCGACGGACGATGAGGTTCGCGCGTCCGCGCTCCAGTTCGTGCGCAAGCTGAGTGGCACCACCAAGCCGTCGCGAGCGAACGAGGCCGCGTTCAATCGTGCCGTCGCTGAAGTGACCGACGCCGCGCGCCGATTGATCGACTCCCTCCAGATCAACGCCGCGCCTCGCAACCGCGACGAAGAGATGCGGAAGGCCAAGGAGCGCGCACAGGAGCGGTTCGCATAGTCAGGTTGGTCGGCAGTCACGGGTTCACATCGGAGGGGAACATGTCCCTCATCCCCGCCCTCGCGCTGCTCCTCCTGCTGCTCGCCGGCGGCGGAGTGCGTGGCGCACTTGCCCAAGCAGGTCACCATGCTGACAGCGCGCTGGGCACGGTCGAGCTCACTGTTTCGTGCTCCGCCGCGGCTCAGACGGAATTCAACCGGGCAGTCGCGCTGCTGCATCACATGACGTACCCGCGGGCGCGAGAGTCCTTCGAGCGGGTCGCGACACTCGACCCTCGGTGCGCGATGGCGCACTGGGGGATCGCGATGACGCTCTTCCAGCCACTCTGGCCAACGCGACCGGGGCCCGCTGACTTGCGGCGCGGCTGGGAGGCGGTACAGCGGGCGAGGTCGCTCCAGCCTCGCACCCAGCGCGAGCGACTCTTCGTCGACGCGGCGGCGGCGTTCTTCGAGCCCGACTCGCTCGACTACTGGCAGCGGATTGGACGCTGGGAGCAGGCGATGCAGCGGGCGCACGCCGCGTTGCCACAGGATCCCGAAGTGATGGCGTTCTACGCGCTGGCACATCTGGCCACGACGCCGGCCGACCGGGTCTCGCGAGCGCACGCCGATCGTGCCGCGAGCCTGCTGCTCCAGATCTACGAGCGGAATCCGGACCATCCGGGCGCCATGCATTACCTGGTTCACGCCAACGACGTCCCCGGTCGCGAGCACGAGTCGCTGACGATCGTCGACGCATATGGCGAGGCCGCCCCACGCAATCCGCACGCGCTCCACATGCCGACACACATCTACACGAGGCTCGGCAATTGGGACGGGGTCATTCGCGGGAACCTGGATGCCGCCGACGCGGCCCTCGCGCATCCGGCCGGAGACCAAGGGCAGTTCGTGTGGGACGAGTTCCCGCACGCGATCGAGTATGTGGTGTACGCGTACCTGCAAATGGGCAAGGATGACTCGGCCCTCGCGCAATTGCAGCGCCTAACGAGCACGACTCGGCTCGAGCCGAGCTTCAAGACGGCCTTTCACCTGGCGTCGACGCGGGCGCGGTACTCGCTCGAGCGACGGGCGTGGGGTGACGCGATGTCGCTCCCCGTTCGCGACCCGTCGTCGCTGGATTGGGACCGCTTCAAGTGGCCCGAAGCAATCACCTGGTTCGCGCGCGGCCTGAGCGCCGCTCACGAGGGGCGACTCGAGGGCGCGCAATCGGCCCGAGCGCGGGTGGCGGAGCTGGAGACAGCTGCGGCCCGAGCCGGCGAGCAGCTGTTCGCGCGCAACATTCGCGTGCTGCTCCTCGAGGTCGACGCGTGGCTCGCGCACGCGAGGGGAGACGCGCAGGCGAGCGCGTCGCTCATGCGTGAAGCCGCCGAGCTGGAGGTGTCGACGCCGAAGCACGCCGTGACGCCGGGGCCGACGCTGCCCGCGCACGAGCTCCTCGGCGATCTGCTGCTGGAGCAGGGAAGGACGCAACAGGCGCTGGTCGCGTTCAAGCGCTCGCTGGAGCTCTATCCGCGCCGATTCAACAGTCTGCTCGGTGCGGCACGTGCGGCGCGGAGCGCTGGGGACGAAGCACAGGCGCGCGCGTACTACCAGCAGCTGCTGGAGGTCGCCGGCGAAGGGACGCGACAGCCGGCGCTCGACGAAGCGCGCACGTTCACGACCCGAGACTGACCTCCGCGGCTCGCGCACGGGATGAGCGCGGGGTATGTCGCCGCTGGAGGGGACAACACTCAGAGGATCGGGATGACGCAAACCTCGCGTATCGGGCCATGATCAGTCGCCACCTGTTGACGCTCCTCGCCATCATCCCGGCCGTCTCGGCGGGCGCACTCGCGCAGCAATCCTGGCCCACCAGGCAGTGGCCTACCACCTCACCGAGCGCCGCCGGTCTGAAGGTTGCCGTGCTCGACAGCATCGACGCCGAGGTGAAGACCGGTCGCTACGGGTACGTCGATCGCATCCTGGTGATCAGAAGAGGGCGCATCGCGTACGACCGCCGATACCGGCACAACTACGACTCCATCTACGCCGACTCGGCACGCATCGCGACCGCGCTCAGCTCGCACGATCTCACCGGGCCGTACAACTATTTCAGCGACTGGTGGCACCCGTACTACCGGCGTGGCGATCTACACACGCTGCAATCGGTCACCAAGACCGTCACGTCGATCATCATCGGCACCGCCGTGACGCGGAACGAGTTTCCACCGCTCGACACGCCCGTGCTCTCGTTCTTCGACAGCGCCTCGGTGGCCAACCTGGACGACCGCAAGCGACGCATGACCGTGCGGCATCTGCTGACGATGACCGCCGGCATGGACTGGGATGAGGCCAAGTCGTACGGGGATACGACGAACACGGCGGTGCAGCTCGAGTCGAGCTACGACTGGGTGGACTTCACCATCGACCGGCCAATGTCGGAGGAGCCGGGCACGCGCTTCAATTACAGCAGTGGAGCGAGCCAGCTGCTGGCTCACATCTTCGCGCGCGCGACGGGCACCGACATCGAGGAGTACGCCGCGCGTCATCTCTTCGCACCGCTCGGTATCACCGACTGGTACTGGAAGCGCACGCCGCGAGGGCTGGTCGACACCGAGGGTGGGCTGTATCTCAGGTCCGAGGATCTCGCCAAGCTGTGGTATCTCTTCCTGCGTGACGGCGCGTGGGATGGGAAGCAGGTGGTGAGCCGCGACTGGGTGCGTGCATCGGTGTCGCCGGCGGTGCCGGTGGGGCGCCGCGCCCTGGGGATGACGCACTATGGGTACAAGTGGTGGCTGTACCCCAACCCGACCGACAGCACGCGCGTGATGTGGGCCGGCTCGGGGTTCGGCGGACAGTGGCCGATCGCCATCCCGGAGGACGACCTGGTGATCGTGATCAATCAATGGAACATCATTCCCGGCCGTCCATCGCTGCCGTTGCGTCCGACGCTGACCCGAATTCTGGGCGCGGTCACCGATCGGCGGCGCTGAGCGCGACGACCCGAACCTCGAGGAGTGCTCGATGCTGCAACGCAGACGTGTCGCCATCTCGCTCGCGGTGCTGGCATGTGCCGCACCGCTCGGCGGACAATCGGTGCAGTATCGCTCGCCGGCCGGCGTCGAGTACCGGTCGCTGGCCGACACCGGTGCCATCGCGCGCGCCGAGAGCGCGCTGGCGGCCGAGCCACGCAACGTGGAGCGGTACGTGCAGCTGGGCGTGGCGCAGTCGGGAATGTGGCAGTTCCGTGAGGCCATCCAGACCTTCACGCGCGGGCTGGAGCTCGCGCCCAGCGAGCCGATGCTCTACCGCTGGCGCGGCCATCGGTATCTCTCGGTCCGCGACTTCGATCGCGCGCTGCAGGACCTCACGCGCGGCGCCGAGCTCGACAGCACCAACTACGGGATCTGGTACCACCTGGGGATCGTCCGCTACGCGCGAGGGGAGTTCGACGCCGCGGCCGATGCGTTCGCGCGGGCGCAGCGGATCGCGCCGGACACCGCCGAGCTGGCAGGCGCCACGGACTGGCTGTGGATGTCGCTGTCGCGGGCGGGGAAGGGCGCCGAGGCAAAGGCGATGCTCGACCGGCGTCCCGACTCCGTGGCGGCCAACAATGCGTATACCCAGCGCCTCAAGCTCTACCGCGGCGAGCTGAGCCCCGACAGTGTGATGACGCCGTCCGACACCAGCGCGGTCCAGGTCGCGACGCTGAGCTACGGCATCGGCAACTGGTATCTCGTGCGGGGCGACACGGCGCGGGCACGCAGCTGGTTCGAGCGATCCGTGGCGTCGGGCGGCTGGCCGGCCTTCGGGTTCATCATTTCCGAGGTGGAGCTGCGCCGTCTGCGCGGCGGTCGCTAGCGCCATCCCGAGACGAGTGTGAGGCCGGCACCAGAGGCTGGCGTAGCTGGCATCCGCAAGCTGGCGCCGGGCGATAGCTCCTACATGCCAATTGGCGCGCTTGCAGCGAAATGCAGGTCCCTGTCCTCCGGACTGGAGCGAGGCACATGCGTACACAGCTGGTTGTTGCTGTAGCGCTGTTCGTCACCAGTGCGCCGAGCGGGCTCGCGGGCCAGCGGGCGGAGGACGCATGCAGCTACGACACGTGCGCGCTGCGAGTCGAGCGAAGGTTCTGGGGTAGCGACCTGGTGCGCGGTGCGGCCGGTGAGCGCATGTCGGGGCTGGGATTCTTCGGGGCCGACCTCACCGGGCTCGTGCAGCGATCCGACTCGGCGGTCCACTACGCGCGGCTATATCGACGTGACCAACGAGTGTCGACGGTGCTGGCAGTCGTTGGCGGCCTGGCGACGGTGATCGCTCTTGCCAAAGCCGATCCATTCGACGCAGACAGCGATCCCGGCGGCGCCGAATGGGCGGTACTGGTCGGCGGACTGGGCGTGGTGCTGGCCAGCGGGCACTATCAGTCCAGCGCGTCGCGGGCGCTGAGTCGTGCCATCTGGTGGTACAATCGAGATCTTCCACGTCAATGACCGCGGCAGCGCCGAGCTGTCAGGTAGTCCCCACGCTCGTGCGAACGAGTGAGGCCACGATGTCCACGCGAATCTATTGTCCCCGATGTGAGTGGGCGCCCGGCCCGCACGACCGCTGGGTGTGCTACCCCGGATGCCACACCATCTGGAATACCTTCGAGACCCGGGCGCGATGTCCCGGGTGCAGCAAGGTGTGGAAGGTGACCCAGTGTCTCGTCTGTCTCGCGCGGTCGCTGCACGAGCACTGGTACCACGACGAGGTGACCGACGCCGACGAGAGAGCCGACTCGGTCGAGCCGGAAGAGGTGCTCGTCGGCGCGGGGGCACCCGAGCCATGAGGGGCATGCGAATCGCGCCGGCGCTCGCCGTGCTCACGCTCGTCTCCGCTGCCGGGGCTCAGCGAACGCCCAGCGCCGACGCCGGTCGCTACGTCTACACGCAGCCGCCCCGAACGGATGACGGATGGGACGTCGCCACGCTGCGCGAGGTGGGGATCGACTCGGCCACGATGGCGAGCCTGGTGGACTCGATCCGGCAGCAGCGGCTTCCCAACCTGCATTCGGTGCTCCTCGTCAGGCGCGGAAAGCTGGTGTTCGAGGAATACTTCGAGGGGAAGGACGAGCGCAGAGGGCAGCCGATCGGCACCGTGCGCTTCGATCGTGCCACGCTGCACGACCTGCGATCGGTCACGAAGAGTATGACGAGCGCGCTGCTCGGCATCGCCATCGGCAACGGTGCGCTACGGCTCTCGGATCGCGTGCTGTCGTTCTTTCCGGAGCACGCGGCACTCGACACCGGCGCGAAGCGGACGATCACGGTGAAGCATCTGCTGACGATGACGTCGGGGCTCGAGTGGGATGAAGAAACCCATGGCTACACCGATCCGCGCAACAGCGAGACGGCGATGGATCTGAGCGCCAGCTCGGTGCGCTACGTGCTGGAGCAAAAGGTGGTCGCCGAGCCGGGAAGCCAGTTCGAGTACTGCGGCGGGTGCACGATGCTGCTGGCGGGAATCGTCAGGCAGGCGACGGGGAAGCATCTCGATGAGTACGCGGCGGAGCACCTCTTTCGTCCGCTCGGGATCTCCGCATTCGAGTGGCTGCACCACCGCGATGGACTGCCGATTGCCGCCTCGGGACTTCGGCTGCGTCCTCGTGACATGGCCAAGATCGGCCATCTATACGTGAACGAGGGCCGCTGGCGTGGCCGGCAGGTCCTGCCCGAGCAGTGGGTACGCGAGGCGAGTGAGGCGCAGCTGGCGCTCGACTCGACCACCGCCTACGGCTACCAGTGGTGGATCGATTATGAAGGCACCGGTTCCGACCGGTTCACGGTGATGGTCGCGCGTGGCAATGGTGGCCAGCGCATCTACATCGTGCCAAAGCTCGATCTCATCGCGGTGATCACCGCGGGGAACTACAACAATCGCGCTCAGAGAGCGTCCGAGACGGCGTTCTGGCGGTTCATCCTGCCCGCGACTCTCCGCGGCACACACTGAGCCAGGAGTCTTGCTCTGCGACGAGGGGCACGAAGCGCAGGCCAACGTGGAGCCCCCGCAGCGTAGCGACGTATTGCCACGTGTGCGCCGACGCATAGCTTCGCCGTAGCGCCGGCGCCCGGACGTGATCTGCGCCGGCCGACTCCAGCGAGGAGGGTATACGATGCCGGCGCTCCATCTACTTCGGCTGTCCACCGCGGCGCTCGGTGCGGCCGCGATCCTCGGCGCTGTGCCGGCTCCCGCGTGGGGGCAGAATGCGGCGGCGCAGGAGGCTCCGGCCGCCACGACGATCGCGACCGCTCCCGACCGGTTCGTCACCTTCGGCGACGTCAGGCTGCGATATCGCGAGGTTGGGCGTGGCGAAGCGGTGGTGATGCTGCACGGTCTGGCGCGCAGCCTCGACGAGTGGGTCGGATTGGGCGACTCACTGGCGCTCTCTCACCGTGTCATCGTGCTCGACCAGCGTGGATTCGGGAAGAGCAGTCGTTTTGGCGACACGCGCCGCTTTGGGGTCGAGATGGCGGACGATGTCGTCAGGCTGCTCGACCATTTGCGAGTCCGGCGCGCTCACCTGGTGGGACACTCGATGGGTGCCCGAATCGCGGCCGTGGTCGCCATGCATCACCCGGACCGGGTGGAATCGGTGACACTCATCGCTGGACCATTCAGCGAGGATACGGCCTCCTTCACCCGCGATGACTTCGGGCTGGTGCGCGACATCCAGAGTGGGGTGGGCTTCCGCAGATTCCTCACCTTCATGTTCCCGGGCATGTCGGACTCGCTCGCGAAGGTCTGGAACGATGAGACCATGGCGGCCAACGATCCGGCAACGCTCGTCGCGGTGTACCGTTCGATGGATTCGCTCGTGGTGCTTCCGTCGCGGGCGAAGACGGTACAGGCGCCGGCGCTCGTGGCGGTAGGAACCGGAGACCCGCTCAGGCCCGAATCTCAGTGGATCGCGTCATGGTGGCCGCGGGCACAGTTGGTCGAGGTGCAGGGAGCCGATCACCTGACGATCCTCTATTCGCCGCAGGTCCTGGCGGCGTTGCGAGCGCACGTGCAGTAGAGGTGATCGTACGGAGGCCACGGATCCGTGTCATGCTCGTCACTCCTTTGTCGTGGAGGCCAACTCTGGGCAGGCTCGTGGCGGCGATGATGCTGCCGTCCACTGCGGGGTAGCGGCCGTTCGCTGCAGCAAGCTGCACGTCGCGCGCGCGAACGGTAGAATGACGGTCGGCCTCGTCCCGTGATGACCGCTCCCAGCCACCTCCAGCAGCCTCCGCCCGCCATCAGGCCCAGGGAACGGCGCATCTGGCTGCTGCTGTCGGCGGCGTGTCTCGTGCCGGCGGTGCTCGATACGCTACAGGCGTACGGTCAGGCGCGACTGGGTGGGGGGCCAGTGCGATGGCAGGATCTCTTCTTCCAGGGAGTCGAATGGCTCTTCCTCGGCGCCCTCCTTCCGATCACGTATCTCCTCGCCAAGCGCTTCCCGCTGAGCCGCCAGCGCTGGCGTCGCACGCTGGGCGTACACTTCCTGGGAGCGCTCACGCTCTGCCTCGCATGGGCGTCGCTGGGTGTGGCACTTGGCTCCGTGCTGAACCGGTATCCCGAGGGGAACTACCTGAGCTGGATCCTCACCAGCATCCCCTGGTCGGTGTTCATGTACTTCACCGTCCTTGGCTGCGTGTATGCCTTCACGTACTTCAACGAGGCGCGGGAACGGGAGGCGCACGCGGCTCGTCTTTCGGCGCAGCTCGCCGAGGCGAGACTCGGAGCGCTGCGCATGCAGCTGCACCCGCACTTCCTGTTCAACAGCCTCAACGCCCTGTCGGTTCTGGTGCGCGAGCAGAACACCGCGGCGGCGTCACGCATGCTGGAGCTGCTGGGAGACGTGCTGCGCCAGGTGCTGCGGTCCGACCAGCCGCACGAGGTGCCGCTCGCCGACGAGCTGGGGTTTCTGGAGCAATATCTGGCGATCGAGCAGGTGCGATTCTCCGACCGACTGCGCGTGCACTGGTCCATCGAGGATCAAGCGCGCAGCGCGCTCGTTCCCGGTTTCGTTCTCCAACCGCTGGTGGAGAACGCGATCAAGCATGGAGTGGCCAAGCGCGCCGACGCGGGCCGCATCGACATCTCGGCGCGCGTGGTGGGCGATCGGCTCGAGCTGTCGGTGCGCGATGACGGGGTGGGGATGAGTCCGTCGCAACCGGAGGGAGTGGGGCTGTCCAATACACGCGACCGGCTGCGGACGCTGTACGGCGACGCCGCGACGCTCGCCTTCAGTGCACCGGCCGCGGGCGGCACCGAAGTGGTGACCACCATCCCCTACCGGGAAGCCTCCGCGTGACGGCAATTCGCGTCGTGATCGTCGACGACGAGCCGCTGGCACGGCGTGGTATCCGGCAGCTCCTCGCCCCACACGACGACGTCGAGATCGTGGGTGAGGCGAGGAATGGGAAGGAGGCGGTGCGGATGCTCACGTCGCTGGCCCCCGATGTCGTCTTCCTGGACGTCCAGATGCCGGAGCTGGATGGCTTCGCGGTCCTTCGACAGCTCGACCAGACGCGGCTTCCCTTCGTCATCTTCGTGACCGCCTACGACACCTTCGCCGTGCGTGCCTTCGAGCAGCATGCCCTGGACTATCTGGTGAAGCCGGTGCACGAGGCGCGATTCCAGCACGCACTGGCGCGGGCGAGAGAGCAGCTGCGCTCCAGGGAGGCAGTGGAGCTGTCGCGCCGGCTCTCACAGCTGCTGGCGAACGGCGCGGAGACCGAAACGACTCGCCAGAGCACGCCGGCGCGCCGGCTGGTGATCGACACCGGCGGTGCCGAGCTGGTACTGGAGGTTGCCGAGGTAGTGTGGATCGAGGCCGACGACTATTACGCCGCGGTTCATGCTCGCGGGCGTCGCCACCTCATCCGTGAATCGCTGACGTCGCTGGAGGAGAGGCTGGACCGCAACCAGTTCGTTCGCGTGCATCGCTCGGCGATCGTGAACCTCGCGCGGGTGAGCGAGATCCGCTCACGACCGACTGGTGAGCAGGTCGTGGTGCTGCGCGACGGGACGCAGCTGCCGCTGAGCCGGCGGCGGCGCGAGCAGGTGGCGGATGCGATTCGGCGCTTCGCGCGCTGACCACTCGCTGCGCCGCCGAAGCCGCCGGCTGCGCGCCGGTGCCGTTCGCTGAATGATGGTTGCCCGGGATGCGCCGGACGCGGAGCATGTGCGCAACCCGGGCTCTGAGGACCATCGAGATGAGTACGTCGGCAGTGGACGCTGGCGTCGCACGCTACGACAACACCATCGCGGGCAGGGTGCAGCGCGCAGCGGGTCGCATCACGTCCATCGACTTCGTGCGTGGCGTGGTGATGGTGCTCATGGCGATCGATCACGTGCGCGTGTACTCCGGCGTGCCGGCCGGCGGCCCTACGCCGGGTGTGTTCTTCACCCGCTGGATCACGCACTTCGTGGCGCCCGGATTCGTCTTCCTGGCCGGTACGTCGGCGTATCTGCACGGGCGGAAGCTCGGCGACCGGCGCGCGCTGTCGGCATTCCTGCTGGTGCGCGGCGCGCTGCTGGTGCTGCTGGAGCTCACCGTCATTCGCGTCGCGTGGACTTTCAACCTCGACTTCGGCAGCTACATGCTGGCGGGTGTGATCTGGATGATCGGGTGGTGCATGATCCTCATGGCTGCCGCCGTGCACCTGCCGACGCCGGCCATTGCCGCGATCGGCATCGCGATCGTCGCCCTGCACAACATCACCGACCTGTTTCGCGCGCAGCTCGGAGCGGCGTTCGGCGACGCCGGACCGGGCTGGTTGCTGAAGGTGCTCTACTTTGGCGGCGAGGTGAGGCTGGCCGAGTCGGGACCGCCGCTGCTGGTGCTCTACTCCATCATTCCGTGGATCGGGGTGATGATGGCCGGATACGCATTCGGTCGCGTGATGGAGCTGCCGGCGGAGCGCAGGAGAGCGGTCTGTCTGCGGCTCGGCATGGCGCTCACGATTCTCTTCGTGGTGCTGCGCGCCATCGACGTGTACGGCAATCCGAGACCGTGGAGCGCCACGCCGGGGCTGCTGGGCTTTCTGAGCACCGCGAAGTATCCCGCTTCGCTCCAGTTCCTGCTCATGACGCTGGGCCCGCTGCTCATTCTGCTCGCGCTCGCCGAGCGGTGGAAGGGAAGGCTGGTGGAGACGACGTCGACGTTCGGGCGTGTTCCCATGTTCTACTACTTGCTCCACATTCCCGTCATCCACGTCGCGGCGATGCTGGTCTCGCTGGTGCGCGAGGGAAGTGTGAACCCGTGGCTCTTCGGCAACCATCCGCTCGCTCCACCGCCGGTGCCTGACGGCTACATGTGGAGCCTCGGTCTACTGTATTTGGTGTTCGCCGCGTGTGTGGTGGTGCTCTACTTCCCGAGCCGGTGGTTCGGACGCCTGCGTGCCATGCGGCGATCGAAGTGGCTCAGCTACCTGTAGCGGCAGTGGGCCAGCAGGTGTCTGTTCCAGTCCGCGTTCATCCGCTCCGCGTTGGCTTCTGGATGCTAGCCATGAGCTGGCTGCTGGAGGCACAGTGGGCTGTTCTCGAGATTCTTCGATGACTGCCAACGACGTACGCTCCGATTTCATCAGGGCCGCATGTGTGCCGAGGGACGAGTGGCACAGCTCCGGGACGCTGGAGCGTGCGGAGCAGATCCTCGCGGCGAACCCGGAGCTTTTGGGGAGCGACATCTACGTGGCCGCGGTGCTCGGCGATGAGGCGAGCGTGCGGCGATTTCTGGAGCGCGATCCTGGGAGCGCGACGAGGAAGGCGCCGCCACACGACTGGGACGCGCTCACGCATCTCTGCTTCTCCCGGTACCTGCGACTGGACCCATCGAAATCCGAGGGGTTGGTGGGCGCGGCGAGGGCGCTGCTCGACGCCGGCGCGAGCGCGAACAGCGGGTGGTTCGAGCACAACCATCAGCCGGAGCCCGAGTGGGAGAGCGTGCTGTACGGGGCGGCAGGGGTGGCGCACCACGCGCCACTGACGCGGCTACTGCTCGAGCGAGGCGCCGACCCGAACGTCGACGAGGTGCTCTATCACACGCCCGAGACGCACGACAATGGCGCACTGGAGGCGCTGGTCGAGAGCGGCAAAGTCACCGCGGATGGTCTGGCGATGATGCTGCTTCGCAAGGCCGACTGGCACGATTACCACGGGATCACGTATCTGCTGGAGCACGGCGCCGATCCCAATCGCCGCACGCGCTGGGGGAAGACGGCGTTCCACAACGCCGTGCTGAGCGACAACTGGATCGGCATGCTCGAGCTGATGCTGGATCATGGCGCCGATCCAACCTTGGTGGCGACGCATCCCGAGCGCTCGTCGCGCGAGCTCTCTGGCCGGTCGGGCGTCGCGATGGCAGCGCGCCGGGGGCGTCGCGATCTGCTGGAGCGGCTCCGGACGCGGGGGGTCTCGCTCGAGCTCGCCGGTCTCGACAACCTGCTCCTGGCATGCGCGATGGGTGACGCGGCCACTGCTCGTGCGATCGCCGACCGAGAGCCGGAAGTCATGGGCGAGCTTCAGGCCGACGCCGGACAGGTGCTCGCCGAGTTCGCCGGGGTTGGGAATACCGACGGCGTGCGGCTGCTGGTCGACCTGGGCGTGAGTGTCTCAGCGCCGTTTGCCACGCGGGACGAGTACTGGGACATCACGCCCGAGAGCACGGCGCTGCACGTCGCGGCGTGGCGGGCGCGACACGACACGGTGAAGCTCCTCATCGATCGCGGAGCGCCGGTGAACGCCAGGGATGGCAAGGGGCGCACTCCGCTCGCCCTGGCCGTGAAGGCGTGCGTCGACTCGTACTGGATGGAGGACCGATCGCCCGAGAGCGTGCGCGCGCTGCTGGCGGCTGGCGCATCCGTCGACGGCGTGAAGTACCCCTCGGGGTACGCGGAGGTCGACGAGCTGTTGCGACCACATTTTGCCTAACGATCCGATACAGGAGACCGTACAATGCGTTACGGCGTGCGTTTCATCCAGGCGGTGGCAGCCGGTGCGATCCTGGCCGTGGTCTCACCCATCGACGCGCAAACGGCCAGACGAACGCCGGAGCAGATCCAGGCGTCGTACGATGCGCACAAGAACGAGTTCGACTACCTGCTCGGTGACTGGCAGTTCACGGCCGAGAGCAAGCAGTGGGGGAAGCTGTATGGCTACTGGAGCGCGGTGCGGCTGGGAGAGGGACAGATCCTCGACGAGTATCGCATCGTCGGTGACAGCGGGCAGACCTACTACGTGACGACGACGCTCCGCGCGTACAACGCGGTGAAGGACCGCTGGGAGCTGGTGGGGATGGATGCGGGGAACGGGCTGAACGACATGGGGACGGCGCGTAAGGTCGGGGACGAGATTCACATCGAGCAGCGCTTCGGCGTGCTGGGCCCGACGCCGTCGACCTGGCGGATTCGCTACTACGACATTCGACCCGACGGCTTCTCGTGGACGGCCGACCGGTCGATGGATGGCGGGAAGACGTGGGAGTCGAAGTACCTTGAGATCGAGACGCGCCGCATCGGGCCGGCGCGCGAGCTGGGTGCGCTGGCGCCGGCGCGCAACAAGGTGGAGGCATCGCGTGGGAATTGAGATCCGCGGCATGGCGCCCCTGCTCCAGGTGTTCGACATGCCGACGTCCATCCGCTTTTATCGAGACGTGCTGGGCTTCGAGCTGGTGAGCACGTCGGAGCCCGGCGACGATTGCGATTGGGCGATGCTGAGCCTTCGCGGGGTGAAGATCATGCTGAACACGGCGTACGAGCGCGGGCATCGACCACCAGCCCCCGAGGCGCCGCGCATCGCCATTCACGAGGACACGGGACTCTTCTTCGCGCTCGAGGATCTCGATGGTGCGTACGGCTACCTGCGATCAAAGGGTGTGGAGGCCGAGAAACCCAAGGTAGCCCCGTACGGGATGAAGCAGATGTACCTGAAGGATCCTGACGGCTACGTGCTCTGCTTCCAGTGGCCGGCCACGCACGAGGGGTAGGATGCGTGGAAGGGCGCCGGTAGCGGGTAGTGGGTAGTGGGTAGTGGATGCCGCGTGGCGCGTGCCTGGCGCGGAGGAAGCAACCTCATTGCGAGAACGGGGTGGGCGGGCCACTGTAGTGAGGCTCCTGCTCACCCGCTATCGCAATGGAGGCGCCGATGATTCTGGTGGTTGGTGCGACCGGCTCGCTCGGCGGCCGGATCGTGCGCATGCTGCTCGAGCGCGGCGAAGCTGTGCGCGCGCTCACCCGCTCTTCCAACAACGCTGCTCCGCTCCGGGACGCGGGCGCCGAAGTCGTCGTTGGTGACCTGAAGGACCTCGCGAGCCTCGAGCGCGCGTGCCAGGACGCCGATGTGGTGATCGCGACGGCGAGCGCGTCCAAGACCGGCGACGACAGCATCGAGAACGTCGACCTGCACGGCAACCAGAACCTCATCGACGCGGCGGAGCGGGCCGGCGTGCGCCACTTCATCTTCGTGTCTACGGTCGGCGCGTCGGCGGAGCACCCTGTGCCCCTGTTTCGCGCGAAAGCGGCGGCGGAGGAGCGGCTCAAGGCGGGGCGGATGACCTACACCATCCTCCAGCCGAACGCGTTCATGGATGTGTGGTTCCCGATGCTGGTGGAGATGCCGGCGCTGTCAGGTCGCCCGGTGACGCTCGTGGGCGAGGCGAAGCGGCGCCACTCGTTCGTTGCCGAGCGGGACGTGGCGGCGTTCGCGGTGGCGGCGGTACACAATCCGGCGGCGCGGAACACGACGATCGTGATCGGCGGTCCGGAGCCGGTGACACTGCGCGACGTGGTGCGCGCGTACGAGGACGCGGCTGGGCAGACGTTCACGATCCGAAGTGTGTCGCCCGGCGAATCCATTCCGGGCTTGCCGCCCGCCGTGTCGGGCATCGCGGCGGCGCTCGAGACCTACGACACGCCGATCCCGATGGACGAGACTGCCCGGCGGTACGGGGTGGAGCTCATCGGGGTGAGGGAGTTGGCAAGGGCGCGGATCGCGACGACGTAGCGGCGCCGGTGCGCGGGAGGTCCCCCATGTACGACTACATCGTCGCCGGCGGCGGGTCCGCGGGCTGCGTGCTGGCCAATCGCCTGAGCGAGGACCCTCAGAATCGCGTCGTCCTGATCGAGGCGGGGCGCGACGAGCGCCGAAAGGAGATCACGATTCCGGCGGCGTGGCCCAAGCTCTTCAAGTCCCCCTGCGACTGGGCGTACGAGACCGAGCCGAACGAGGGACTCGGTGGCCGCCGGCTGTACGTGCCGAGGGGGAAGATGCTGGGCGGCACGTCGAGCATGAACGCGATGCTCTACGTGCGCGGCAACCGGGCCGACTTCGACGAGTGGGCCGCCGCCGGCAACGAGGGATGGAGCCACGATGACGTGCTCCCGTACTTCAAGCGCTCCGAGGACAACGAGCGCGGTGCGAGCGAGCATCACGGCGCCGGCGGACCGCTCCCCGTGACCGACGTGCGGGACCCGAACCCGCTGTCGGCGGCCTTCATCGAGGCCGCGGTGGCGACGGGGATTCCGCGCAACGACGACATCAACGGTGCCACGCAGGATGGCGTCGGCTACCTGCAGTCGCACCTGCGGCGCGGCCGGAGATACAGCATGGCCGACGCCTTCCTGCAACCGGTGATGGGGCGGCCCAATCTGACGGTGATCACCGGTGCGCACGTCGCGCGCATCGTCTTCGAGGGGCAGCGCGCCGTGGGCGTCACCTATCTCCAGGGAGGCCGCGAGCAGACGGTGCGCGCCGAGCGTGAGGTCGTAGTGTGCTGCGGCGCGCTGGACTCGCCGAAGCTCCTGCTGCTGTCCGGCATCGGGCCGGCCGACGAGCTCCGGCGGCACGGTATTCCGGTGGTGCACGATTTACCTGGCGTGGGGCGGAACCTCCAGGAGCATCCCGCGGGCGGGATCCGGGTGACCTGCCGGCAACCGGTCTCCCTCCTGGCGGCGCAGTCGCTCGGCAGCCTGATGCGCTATCTCGTCCTGCGTCGAGGGATGCTGGCCAGGGGCGGTCCCGACGCGGTGGCGTTCGTGCGCACGCGGCCCGATCTCGACGCGCCGGACGTCGAGCTCTTCATGATGCCGATCCTCTGGCTGAACGAAGGGTTCACCATGCCCACCGAGCACGGCTACACGCTGGCCGCCATCGTGCTCAAGCCGCACAGCCGTGGCCGGGTGACGCTCAGGAGCGCCGATCCGCTCGCCCCACCGGTCATCGACACCAACCACTTCTCGGACGCGGGGAACCAGGACGTCCGCACGCTGATCGACGGAATCCATCTCGTCAGGCGCATCGTCGCCGCGCCGCCGCTGGCGGCGCTGAGCCTCGCCGAGAGTTATCCGGGGGCGCACGTGACGGACGATGAAGGGCTACGGGCGGCGCTGCGCACCGACGCGCAGACGATCTGGCACCCGGTCGGGACGTGCAAGATGGGAGTCGACGACATGAGCGTCGTCGATCCACGCCTGCGTGTGCGCGGCGTGGAGGGCCTGCGCGTGGTCGACGCCTCGGTGATGCCGACGGCCGTTCGCGGGCACACGCTTGCCGCCACGGTGATGATCGCTGAAAAGGGTGCCGATCTCATCCTCGGCCGGTCGGCGCTATCTTCATCGGCAGCCGCTCCCCGCACTTCAGCGCTGCAGGTGTCCTGATGCCTAGACGTCTACAGGTCTACGAGACCCCGGCGATCACCGTCACGTTCGATCCCAACATCTGCATCCATTCTGGCGTCTGCGTACGCGGCCTGCCGGCGGTATTCGATGTGCGCCGGCGCGACTGGGTGCGCCCGTACGCGGCAAGCGCCGAGGAGGTGAGGGCGCAGGTGGAGCGGTGTCCCTCGGGCGCACTCAAGTACGTCCTTCCCACGACGCCGCAGGACGACTGACGCCCTCCGCGTTGCCGTACGTTTCCACGACTCGCACACGACAGGAGCGTCCATGAGCGCGGGTTACAAGCCGGGCGGCTACACGAGCGTCGCGCCGTATCTCATCGTGGATGGCGCGACCGAGACGATCGAGTTCCTGAAGCGCGTATTCGGCGCCGAGGAGCTGCGCCGGTTTCCAGACGAGTCGGGCAAGCTCATGCACGCCGAGGTGCGCATCGATGATACGGTGCTGATGCTCGCCGACGGGGCGCCGGACTGGCCGCCAAATCCGTCGTACGTGCACGTGTACGTCAAGGACGTGGACGCGACATACAAGCGTGCGCTCGCGGCGGGCGCGACGCCGGTGCAGGAGCCGGTGAAGAAGGAGGACGAGGACAAACGCGGCGGGGTGAAGGACGCGGGCGGGACGACGTGGTGGATCGCGACCCGGGTGGGGTGACGGTCGGCCCTGCGAGGTGGGGGATTCATGGAGAGCGGTGATTGATCACTCCAGGCATCATGGCTGGTGGAATCACGGTCATCGGTCTGGGCATGATGACCTGGCACGCCTTCCAGATTCTCGCCGGCTACAGGAGCCTCGAGTGGCCTCGCGCCGAGGGCCGAATCCTCGAGGTCGAGCTTCAACATGACAGCATTGGATCGGGTCGGGGTCCCATACGTCTGGTGGCAGCACCCCGGATCGTCTATGAGTACGAAGTCGAGGGAGTGTCCCACGAGGCCTACCGTATTCAACTGACGCCGATCGTCATGTGGCGCGCGGCCGCCGTGGTGGGGCGCTATGCGCAGGGACAGCTAGTCGCCATCGCGTACGATCCCGAAGATCCGTCGCGCGGTCTGCTCGAGCCTGGTCCGACGTTCTACTCTGCGCTGCATCTTGCGTATGGCGCGGGTGTCCTGGCGTTAGGGGTGCTCGCATCCTTGCTTGTGTGAGTCGCTGTCTGCCCGGCCGCAT
>DATFFQ010000096.1:0-3417 GCA_035249955.1 Gemmatimonadaceae bacterium | reverse complement strand
TGGCGCGTCGCGCGGGGCATGGCGCGGGGCGCGGGGCACGCGCCGGTGGGCGACCGCGCGGAGGGCGTGAGAGGCTCGAATGTTCTGAGCTCCTCACCCCCTCACGTCGGAACGCCCGACGCGCCACGCACGACGCGCGACGCGCAAAACACCACGCGCCACGCGTACTACTGGCTATCCGGCCATGCCGTGATCGTCGTCTGGGTGGTCTGGTTGCTGGCGATCTGAATGTCTCCGAAGATCACCTGCTTCCCGATCGAGTGCGACGTCTTCGCCAGCATGTCGTAGCAACCGGGGTTCAGCTGAAGGGTCGCCGACTCGCCCGCCGACAGAATGCCGCTGCCCAACCGGTCCGGACCCCAGTCGCTGGAGCTGCAGCTCTTCACGTAGATGTAGAAGGCGCTGTGCTCGCTCGAGTTCGTCGTTCGGAGCGTTCCCTTCGCGCTCCCGCTTCCACCGCCGCCATCGTTGGCCGGCCCAGGGCCGGTCACGGAATCACTGTCACCACCGCACGCGACCATCGCGGTCGCCATCGAGAATGCAGCCACGAGCGGCAGGGCACGGCGCAGGGTGTTGAGGATCGTCGACATTGTAGGCTTCTCCCGTGGAATTGTTGGCGCTCTGTTGACGGGGGAAGACTAGAAACCCCCGATCACCGGGGGCTCACCAAAAGCTCAACTGCAGGGGTCGGGCGTAGGCTCAAGGTGGGTGACGAGCGTGGAGTGAGTGACAACGACCAGGGTGAAGAGCATGAGATGGGTGATGAACCCATCACGCATGTCATGCCCTTCACCCTGGCTCCGGTCACTCACTCCACTCGCAAACCCCCATCACGCCGCGTCCAACAGGAGTCGCCGAAACGCCGGATGCGCGCGCAACGGCTCCCACGTGGGGTCGACACGCAGTGCCTCGCGGGAGATCCAGCTCGGTATCGTCAGCAACCGCTCGAGCTGTACGACCGCCGTGTCCCGGTTGCCGACCATCATGTTGATCCGCGCGAGATTCGTGGACGCAAAAGGGCCGGTGTTGGCGTCGCGGCTGATGGGGAGCACCTCCGTCGCCCGCGTCGCCTCACGCATTGCGTCGGCATTGCGGCCCAGAATGGCGTAGGCGAGAGAGAGCATCACGTGATAGTGGAAGTCGGGCGCGGCTGTCCGCAGCCGGTCCTCGTAGGCGGCGCGCGCGGAATCGGCGTAGATGCGTGCTTCACGCACTCGCCCGCGAAAGTGGTTCGCCTCCGCCTTGAGCATGAAGTATCGCGCGCTGTCACCCTGGAAGGCCACCGCCGACAGCCGGTCGATCATCGCCTGAAATGCGGGATCGGCGGTCATGAGCGCGCCCGACACGGTGTTCGTCGCGTTCATGCTCGCCGCGAGCGCGCCGAACTCCAGGCGGCGCGCGCCGTCGCGGAGGATCTCTCGCGCGCGCGCCAGATCCCCGCGCCACACGAGCTGGAGGTGCGCCTTGTACGCCCACGATCGCTCGAAGTCCGGCGCGAGACTCAGCGCTCGATCGAGGTAGCGATCGGCTTCGGCGTATCGGCGCACCGAGAAGTAGGTGTCCGCCAGATTGTGCGCGAGATCGTGCGATTGCGGATCGAGCCGGAGCGCGGCGTTGAGGTGCGCGATCGCATCGCCCCACCTCCCTTGCCTCCGCTCCACATACGCCATTGCTGCCAGCAGCTGACTGTTGTTCGGCTGCCGCGCATACGCGGCGGTGAACTCCTGGATCGCCCGATCGAAGTCCAGGAATCCGTAGTAGTAGTAATAGCCGAGCGCGACGTGACCTTCGGGCAGACCGGGTGAGAGTGCCATCGCGCGGTCGGCCGCCTGCTTCGCCGTCTCGATGCGCTCGCGGCTCCGGTCGTGATAGTGCCAGTAGACGGCCGAGTGCGCCTGCGACAGCCGCGCCCATGCGTCAGCGAACATCGAGTCGCTCTCGACCGCTTTGCCATAGAGCTCGGCGGCGGCGAACAGGTTCTCGCGATCGTAACCGCGAAAGTGGTATTCCTTGCCTCGCAGGTAGTAGTCGTACGCCGCGCTGTTCTTCGTCGGCTCCTGCACCAGCGCCCGCCGCTCGGTGTCACGCAACGCGACGTCGAGAGCGCTCGTCACCTGCTCGGCGATCGCCGCCTGCACCTTGAGCACCTCGGTCAGCTCGGCATCGTACTGCGTCGCCCACAGGTGACTGTCGTCACGCACGCGAATGAGCTGCGGCGTCACGCGAATGCGGCCGCGGCCATCCGCGGCGCGTTCCCATCGCACGCTCCCTTCCAGCACGTACCCCGCCCCCAGCTCGGCGCCGATCTCTCGCAGGCTCTTGCTGGACCCGCGAAACCGGTCGGCACTCGTCCGCGAGATCACGCCCAGCCCCGAGAGACTCGCCAGGCGGCTGGTGATCTCCTCGGTGAGCCCGTCGGTGAAGTACTGGTCGGCGGGCTCTCCCAGGTTCTTGAACGGGAGCACGGCGAGCATCTTCTTCTCGTCCGCAGAGCTCCCGCGCGCGACGCCGTACAGCCAGCGGATGCCGGCGCCCATCGTCAACAGCACCACCGCTGCTACGACCAGGGCGACGACGCCATCCCGCCTGACTCTCCAGAGGGGCCGGGCCGGCGGCGGCGGCGGTGACGACGAAACGACTTCCGTCTCCTCGGTGGTGATCGACTCGTTGAGCGCCATCGCCAGCTCGGCGGGCGAGGCGAACCGATCGGCCGGCACGACGGCGAGCGCCTTCCGCAGCGCGCGCTCGAGCGGAAGCGGGATGTTCTCGCGGGCGTCGGAGATCGATGGCACGGGCTCGCGCAGCCGCTTCGCCATCACCGCCCGTGGGTTGGGACCGGTGAATGGGGGCTCGCCGGCGAGCATCTCGTACAGCACGAGTCCCAGGCTGTAGATGTCCGTGCGTCCGTCGAGCACACCTGCGCCGCTCGTCTGCTCCGGACTCATGTAGGCCGGCGTGCCCATCGCGATCCCGCTTTCGGTCAGGTCGCTCGACGTGCCGTCCAACGCGTGCGCCAGCCCGAAATCGGCGAGCAGGATGTGTCCGTCGCGGGAGATGAGGATGTTCTCCGGCTTGATGTCGCGATGGATGACCGCGTGGTTGTGCGCGTACTGGAGGGCGTCGGCGACCTCGACCGCGATGCGCACCGCCTCCTCGACCGGCAGGCATCCTTCGCGACGGATGCGGCTGCGCAGCGATTCCCCTTCCACGTACGGCATCGTGTAGAAGATCCGCCCCTCCGCCTCTCCGGAATCGAAGAGGGGGAGGATGTGCGGATGGTGCAGCCTGGCGGCAGTTCTGATCTCGCGGAGGAATCGCTCGGCCGTGATCGCGGACCCGAGCGACCGGTGAAGGACCTTGATGGCGACCGGGCGACCGTGCTTGAGATCCTGCGCCAGATACACTGTGGCGGATCCG
>DATFFQ010000095.1:0-12579 GCA_035249955.1 Gemmatimonadaceae bacterium | reverse complement strand
AGCCGGGCATTCAGCGTCCTGGCACGCCTTCCGATACGCGTGTCCCCACGCGCGAGCGCCCCGAGACCGGCGAAGGACAGCGGCCGGCGGCGGCTGCGTCGCCCGGTGCGGCTGCGTCGGCGACGCCAGGTGCCACCGCGCGCCCGACACCCGCCGGTCAGGAGTGGCAGCGGCCCCGGCCCGTCACGCCTGGCCCGCCGCGCCCGAAGCCGGTCGCATCGGGGATGCCCTACTCGCATCCCCGGCCCATTGCGTCCGCTGCACCCGGTGCGAGCACGAGCATGCCTGGGCTGCCGACGCGTCGCGACGACAAGCGCGGCGGCAAGCGGAAGAAAGGAAAGCGTGGGTCGGTCGATCAAGAGGCCGTGACCGCCAACATCTCGAGAACGATGACCGCGCTGCGTGGCGCACCCACGCGCCGTGGTCCGCGTCGCTCGGACGAGCCGTCGTACCGCGAGGAGATGGAGGCGCAGCGCGCCGCCGAAGCCGAGCGCGAGCGGAAGACCGTCCGCGTGAACGAGTTCATCACCGTGAGCGAGCTCGCGGACATCCTCAAGATTCCCGCGACGCAGATCGTGTCCTTCGCGTTCAAGACGCTGGGTCTCATGGTGACCATCAACCAGCGTCTCGACTTCGATCAGATCGAGCTGATCGCCGGTGAGTTCGGTTTCCAGGCCGTGCGCGAAGAGGAGTACGCCGCAACGCCGGCGGCTGAAGCGGAGGACCTTCCGGAGGATCTCATCCCGCGTCCACCCGTGGTCACGATCATGGGTCACGTGGACCACGGAAAAACGTCGCTGCTGGACTACATCCGCAAGTCGAACGTCGTCGCCGGCGAGGCGGGCGGTATTACGCAGCACATCGGTGCCTACCACGTCACGCTGCCCGACAGCCGCAAGATCACCTTCCTCGACACGCCCGGTCACGAGGCCTTCACGGCGATGCGCGCACGCGGCGCGCAGGTCACCGACATCGTCGTGCTCGTCGTCGCCGCCGACGATCAGGTGATGCCGCAGACGATCGAGGCAATCTCGCACGCCAAGAACGCCGGCGTGCCGATCGTCGTCGCGATCAACAAGATCGATCTTCCGTCCGCCAACGTGCAGAAGGTGAAGCAGGATCTCCTGCAGCACGGCGTGGTGCTCGAGGAGTTCGGCGGCAACACGCTGGCCACGCCGATCTCGGCGAAGAAAGGCACCAACGTCGCCGACTTGATGGAACAGATCCTCCTCCAGGCCGAGATCCTCGATCTCAAGGCGAACCCGCAGCGCCAGGGGAGCGGCACGGTGATCGAAGCACAGCTCGATCCGGGAAAGGGCCCCGTGGCCACGGTCCTCGTGCAGACGGGGACGCTCCACGTCGGGGACGCGTTCATCTGCGGTATGTACTCCGGTCGTGTGCGCGCGCTCTTCGACGAGCGCGGCAAGACGGTGAAGGAGGCCGGCCCGGCCATCCCGGTTCAGGTGCTCGGCATCGAAGGCGTGCCGATGGCGGGCGACAAGCTGCTCGTGCTCGAGGACACGACCGCCTCACGAGAGATCGCGCAAACCCGCCAGCGACTCGATCGCGAGGCAAAGAGCCGTCGCACGACACGCGGCGGCGTCTCGCTCGAGGACTTCATGTCGCAGGCCGCCGCCGGCGAGCGCCGCTCCCTGCGATTGGTCATCAAGGCCGATCAGGGCGGTCCGGCCGAGGCGCTGGCCGATGCACTGGGACGCTTGTCGACCGGCGAGGTGCAGGTGGAGATCGTGCACCGCGGCGTGGGTGCGATCTCCGAGGGTGACATCCTCCTGGCCAAGGCTGCGGGCGCGGTGATCATCGGCTTCCACGTCCGCCCCGACAACAACGCACGCGCGGCCGCCGAGCGCGAAGGCGTCGACATCAAGCTCTACCGCATCATTTACGAGGCGGTGAACGACGTCCGGGCCGCGCTCGAGGGGCTGCTCCGTCCGGAGGAGCGCGAGGTCGCCGTCGGCGAGGCCGAGGTCCGCGAGCTGTTCAAGGTGCCCAAGGTGGGAACGGTCGCCGGCTGCTTCGTGCGCAGCGGCATCATCACTCGTCAGGCCAAAGCGCGCGTGATTCGCGACGGCGTGGAGGTATACGACGGCAACATCTCATCGCTGCGGCGCTTCAAGGACGATGTGCGCGAGGTCCGTGAAGGATTCGAGTGCGGTATCGGCATCGAGAACTTCAACGACATCAAGGTCGGCGATGTGATCGAGTGCTACCGCACGGAGGAGGTGGCCCGCACCCTGGAAATGCCGACGGCGTGAGGGCCGGGATGCCACGTGCCTCCCGATGGTAATCGGCGTCGCGTCCTGGGAGCTGCACCTCCCCGGGTGCACGTCGCTCAAGGACAAGCGCTCGGTGCTCAAGAGTTTGAAGGCGCGGCTGCACAACGAATTCAACGTGTCGGTGGCCGAGACGGCGCACCACGACAGCTGGCAGCGAGCCGAGCTGACTGCCTGCACCGTGGCCGGCGACCGCCGGCAGGCGGCATCGGTCCTCTCGACAGTCGATCAGTTCGTGGCGGCATCGCCCTTCTGTCGGATCATCGACTCGACGACGACCTATCTCTAGCGTCGCGCGAGTAGGGACGCATTCTGAACAATGCCAGCAGATAATCGTCGCGCCGATCGGGTGGCCGAGGCCATCCGCGAAGAGATCGCCACCTTCCTCGCCGAGGGCGTCAAGGATCCTCGCGTCGTGGGCTTCGTGACCGTGACGGGCGTGGACGTCACGCAGGACCTCCGGCACGCGCGCGTGTTCGTCAGCGTCATGGGGACCGACACGGAACGGACGGCCACCTTTCAGGGACTCGACAGCCTCGCCGCGCATCTGCGCCCGCTGGTCGCGCGCCGGCTCCGATTGCGATTCGCTCCGGAGATCGAGTTCCGAGCCGACCCGACGGTCGAGCGCGCGGCACGTATCGAGACCCTCCTGTCGCAGATTCGCGAAGGGCAGCTCCCTCCGGATCGGGATGCGCTCGACTGACGGAGTGCTCCTGATCGACAAGCCGGCCGGCCTCACGTCCCACGATGTCGTCGCGGTCGCCCGCCGTGCGCTGGGCGAGCGACGAGTGGGTCACACCGGAACGCTCGACCCGTTCGCTACCGGGCTCCTGGTCCTTCTCTGCGGACGGGCGACTCGCTTGCTTCCCTACGTCGAGGGTGAGCCCAAGGAGTACGAGGCCCTCATCGCGTTCGGCGCCGAGACGGATACCGATGATGTGACGGGCACGGTGACGCGCACCGCGCCCCCGCCCTCACGCGCCGGGATCGAGGTAGCCCTGGCGCGCCTCACCGGGCGCATCCAGCAGGAGCCACCAGCGTATTCCGCCAAGCAGGTGGACGGACGCCGCGCCTATCGGGCCGCGAGGCGCGGCACGCCACTCGCGCTCCCGCGCGCCGCGGTCACGGTGCACGAATGGCGCCTGCATCACGTGCCTCACGACGGCAGCGCCGAAACCCTCACGGCGACGATCGTCTGCAGCGGCGGAACCTACGTCCGCGCGCTCGCGCGCGACCTCGGTCGCCTGGCGAACAGCGCCGCCCACCTCGCGGCGCTGCGCCGCGCGCGGAGTGGCACCTTCCACGTCCGCGATGCTCAGCCGCTGGAGGAGATTACCGCCGGACAGGCGCGAGTCCTTCCGCCGCTCGCCGCTCTCCCTTCGCTGCCGGTGCAGCCGCTGGATGCCGAGGCGAGCGGCCGCGTGGCCAGGGGGATGCGGGTCGACGCCACGCGCTCCGGTGAGCGCGCCGCCCTCGTCGATGCGGGAGGGCACCTGCTGGCCATCGGCGAGCGCATCGGCGAGTCGTGGCAGCCGCGAGTCGTGATGCGCGATGGCTGAGCGGTTCGCGGGCTGGGAGGACTCGGGCCTTCCTCCCGACTCGCCGGGCACGGTGATCACGGTGGGCACGTTCGACGGCGTGCACCTGGGTCATCAGGATGTGCTCGCGCGCATCGCGCGCCGGGCCGACGAGCTGGAGCTGGACAGCGTGCTCGTCACCTTCGAGCCACACCCGCTCGAGGTGGTGAACCCGGCTGCCGCGCCGCCTCTGCTCACCGTGGGCGAGGAGCGGCTCGAGGTGCTGGCCGAGAGCGGCATCAGCTACGTGGCGATCGTTCCCTTCACGCCGGCGCTCCGGCAGTACACCGCATCGCAGTTCGTCGATGAGATCCTGCGGCGCCGGTTTCACGTTAGGCACCTGGTGATCGGACACGATCACGGGTTCGGCCGCGGGCGCGAAGGAGACGTCGACGTGCTCCGCGAGCTGGGTGCGCGCCGCGGCTTCGGGGTGGAGGTGGTGGAGGCTGTCACCGATGCCGACGGCCGCCCCATCTCGTCCACGTCGATCCGCCGTGCGGTGGCCGGCGGCGACCTGCCGCGCGCCGCGGCCGGCCTCGGGCGCCTCTACGCCGTGTCCGGTCGGGTGATGCAGGGCGACAAGCGGGGGAGGCTGCTCGGCTTCCCGACGGTCAACCTGGCCATTCCGGGACCGAGGAAGCTATTGCCGCCCGACGGGGTATATGCGGTGCGCGTTCAGACTCCGGTTGGACCGTTCGGTGGTATGATGAATCTCGGGCCGAGGCCGACCTTCGGCGACGCGACGCGGTCGCTCGAGGTCCACCTGTTCGAGGCCGAGCTCGACCTGTATGGCGCGCCGCTCAAAGTGGAGTTCGTCGCCCGAGTGCGCGACACGAGGAAGTTCCCCGACGCCGAGGCGCTCGTCGCGCAGCTGCACGCCGACGCCGCCTTCGCACGGCGTGCGTTGACTCCTCTGACGCAACCTCGTAGCGTTCAAGACTCCCCCACAAAACTCTCTTCCTGATCGACGCCGAATGTCCTCCAACCTTCGCAATCGCCTCCTGATCATCCTGGCCCTCCTTGCGGCATCGGTGTGGGCCCTCATTCCGCGCACGGTCACGGTACGGGAGCAAACGAGGGACGGGCGGTGGGTGGACCGGGAGATCCGCCGCGTTCCGCTCCGCTACGGCCTCGATCTCAAGGGAGGAATGCACCTCGCGCTGGAGGTGGATGAGTCCAAGCAGGCGGTGACCGACAAGGCCGAGGCGCTGAACCGCGCCCTCACCGTGGTCCGAAACCGCATCGATCAGTTCGGCGTCGCGGAGCCGAACGTGCAGCAGGTGGGGGACGATCGCATCGTCGTCGAGCTGCCGGGGATCGATGATCCGTCCCGCGCCCAGTCGATCGTCTCGCAGTCGGCGTTCCTGCAATTCCAGATCACTGACGAGACCAACGCGCTCGAGAAGGCGCTTCCGCGCATCGACGGAGTGCTGCGCGACAAGGGCTTCGGCACGACGGCGGCACGCTCGCCGGGCGACACGGCGTCCACGGGGAGCCCGCTCGCCGGCTTGCTCACGCCGGGAACCGATACGGCGCGTCGCGCCGACAGCGCCGCCGCCCCCGACACGGGGCTGCTCACCGCCACGACCTCGGGGCCGTTCTCCCGACTCGTTCAACCCGGTCAGATTCCCGGCGAGTACTACATCCCCGAATCCGAGGTGCGAAACGTCGAGCAGTTCCTCGCGCTTCCCGAAGTGCGCGCCGCCCTCCCCCCCGGGAAAGTGGTGCGCCTCGGTAACGAGCCACAGAGCCTGGGTGGCGACGACTACCGTCCCCTCTACGTGGTGGATGCGCGACCGATCATCACCGGCACCTCGCTGACCGATGCCAAGCCGGCCACCGATCCGATCGACGGCAATGTCGTGCAGTTCACGCTCAACAACGAGGGCGGACGCAATTTCCGCCGTGAGACGGGCCGACACATCGGCGACTACATGGCGATCGTGCTCGACGACCGCGTGATCGGGCAGCCGCCCGTCATTCAGGGAGCGATCGGCACGCGCGGACAGATCACGATGCGCGGCCAGCCGCTGCAGGCGGCGCAGGATCTCGCGCTCGTGCTCCGCGCGGGCGCGCTGCCGGTGCCGCTCCAGGTCGTCGAGATGCGCCAGATCGGCCCCAGCCTCGGCCAGGACTCCATCCGCCAGGGACTCTCGGCAGGCGCGCTCGGACTCTCGCTCGTCATCCTGATCATGCTCGTCTACTATCGGTTCTCGGGCATGCTGGCCGTCATGGGCCTCATCTTCTACGCGCTGTCCACCCTCGCCGTGCTCGCCGGCTTCAACGCCGTGCTCACGCTGCCGGGGATCGCCGGCTTCGTGCTCTCCATCGGAATGGCCGTGGACGCCAACTTCCTGATCTTCGAGCGCATCCGTGAGGAGCTCGCCCGCGGGAAGACGGTGCGACGGTCGATCGATGAGGGCTTCGATCACGCCTGGAGCGCGATCGTGGATACGCACGTGACCACGGCGCTCACGGCAGCGATCCTCTATCAGTTCGGCACCAGCTCGGTGCGTGGCTTCGCCGTCGCGCTGCTGGCCGGACTCGCCGCCTCGATGGTCAGCGCCATCTTCGTGGTTCGGACGCTCTTCCTCCTGTGGCTGAACCGCACCCGCGGCGCCCAACCGCTGAGCATCTAATGCTGCGCATCCTTCACGACACCAAGATCGATTTCATTCGCCTCTGGCGATGGGCCCTCGTGTTCATTCTCCTGCTGATCCTGCCGGCGGGTGCGATGATCATCGCGTCGGGCTTCAACTACAGCATCGAGTTCACCGGCGGTACGCTCATGCAGGTGCAGTTCCGGCAGCCGGTCGACATCGGTGAGGTGCGGGCGACGTTGAGCGACGCCGGCCTTCCCGGCGTCGAGCTTTCCACGTTCGGCAGTCAGCGCGAGTTGATCATCCGCGCCCAAGACACGCGCGAAGTCCAGCAGCAGGCCAGCGGCGCCGAATCCATCGCGCACCGCGTGAGCCAGGCGCTCACCGCGAAATTCGGAAACGGGTCCTACACGATGGTGCGCACCGAAGCCGTGGGGCCCAAGGTCGGCGGCGAGCTGCGGAGGCAGGCGAGTGTCGCCCTGCTCATCGCCTTCGGCCTCACGCTGGTCTATCTGGCGTGGCGGTTCGAGTGGCGTTTCGGCCTCGCCGCCGTGCTGGCCACCATGCACGACATCATCGCCACCCTCGCGTTCATGAAGTACATGAACCTCGAGATCTCGCTCTTCGTGGTCGGCGCCATCCTCACCGTCATCGGATACTCGATGAACGACAAGGTCGTGGTCTTCGATCGCGTGCGCGAGAACCTGCGATCGACCAAAGGTGAGACGCTCTACCAGCTGCTCAATCGCTCGGTGAACGAAACGCTCCCCCGCACGGTGATGACGGGATCCACCACGCTCGCCTGTCTGCTGGCCCTGCTGATCTTCGGCGGTGAGGTGATCCGGCCGTTCGCCTGGGTGCTCACGTTCGGGATCATCATCGGCACGTTCAGCTCGATCTATGTGGCGTCGCCGCTGCTGCTCCTCATCGAGCGCCGCTGGCCGCGTCCCGCTGGACAGGCCATCGCCAAGGGCCGCGTGCGCCTGCCGCGCGAGCAGGCCGAATCGGAGCGAGGAAAGAAGGCGCCGGTCACTGCCGGTCGCTGACCGGCCGCGGTGCTCCGAGCGGGGCCCGTGTTCATCGACAGCCACGCGCACCTCGCCGATCCGGCCTTCGATAGCGACCGCGAGGCGGTCATCGCCCGCGCTGGCGCTGCCGGCGCGGCGGGCATCGTCTGCATCGGCGAATCGATCGCCGCCGCCCTGCGCGCTCGGGAACTCGCCACACGCTTCGAAGGCTTCGTCGCGTACACGGCGGGCGTCCACCCGCACGATGCCGCCGCGTTCGAGGCACGGCGAGACCTGGCCGCGATCCGCTCCCTGATCGATGAGGGCGCCGTTGCCGTGGGCGAATGCGGGCTCGACTATCACTATGACCACTCCCCACGTGACGCGCAGCGCCGTGCATTCTCGGCGCAGATCGCCCTCGCGGCCGAGCTCGGTCGCCCGGTCGTGGTGCACACGCGTGAGGCGGTTGACGACACGCGAACGGCGCTTCGTGACGCCGAAGCCGCCGGCGTGCGCGGCGTGTTGCACTGCTTCACCGGTCCGCCCGAGCTCGCGGACGCGGCGGTCGAGGCCGGTTGGTTCGTTTCGTTCAGCGGCATCATCACCTTCAAGCGCTGGACGGACGATGCCGTGCTGCGCGCCGTTCCCGCCGACCGCGTGCTCGTGGAGTCCGATGCGCCATATCTGGCACCAGTCCCATTTCGCGGGCGCCGCAACGAGCCGGCCTACGTCACGCACACCGTGGCGCGATTGGCGCGCGCTCGCGAGGTGGATGCGGCCGAGCTGGCGGCACTCGTGGGAAGGAACGCCCGGACGTTGTACGGGCTGGCGAGTGCGCCGTGACGGCGAGTAAACTGTAGCGCTTCGCGCCCTCCGGCCTCGAGACCGCCGTGCACTCTGTTCCGTCCGACATCGAGATCGCTCAACGCGCGCGCCTCCGACCGATCGCCGACGTCGCCGGCGAGCTCGGTTTGGCGCCCGACGATCTGGACCTCTACGGGAAGTACAAGGCGAAGGTCGCGCTCGATTTCTCACAGCGTCCGGCGCGCGCCCGTCTGGTGCTGGTGACGGGCATCAACCCCACCACCGCCGGCGAGGGGAAGAGCACCGTCACGGTCGGCGTCACCCAGGCGCTCAGGCGGCTGGGCCACAACGCCGCGCTGTGCATCCGCGAGCCGAGCCTGGGGCCCGTGTTCGGCATGAAGGGAGGCGCGGCCGGTGGCGGATACTCGCAGGTCGTTCCGATGGAGGACATCAACCTCCACTTCACCGGGGACTTCCATGCCATCTCGAGTGCGCACGCGCTGCTCGCCGCGATGCTCGACAACCACCTGCACCAGGGTAACGCCCTTTCGATCGATCCACGTCGCATCACCTGGCCGCGCACGATCGACATGAACGATCGTGCGCTGCGTGATTGCGTCATCGGTCTTGGCGGCGTGGCCAACGGTATCCCGCGCGAGGAGCGGTGGGTGATCATTCCGGCGAGCGAGGTGATGGCCGTCGTCGCGCTCGCCGCCAGTCGCGAGGACCTGGAGGATCGACTCGGCCGCATCATCGTTGGTGCCACCGCCGGTACGGCACGAACGCCCGTGCGCGCCGCCGATCTGGGCGCGGTGGGCGCGATGAGCCTGCTGCTCAAGGACGCGCTCCGCCCCAATCTCGTGCAGACGCTGGAGGGTGGTCCGGCGTTCGTGCACGCGGGTCCCTTCGGAAACATCGCGCACGGATGCAACAGCCTCGTCGCCACGCGTACCGCGCTCGCGCTCGCCGACATCGTCGTCACCGAAGCCGGCTTCGGATCCGACCTCGGCGCCGAGAAGTTCTTCAACATCAAGTGTCGCTTCGGCGGGTTGAATCCCGAGGTCGCCATCGTCGTCGCCACCGTTCGCGCCCTCAAGCTCAACGGCGGCGCCGACAAGAAGCGGCTCGCCGTCGAGGACCTGGCGGCGCTCGAGCGCGGGTTGCCCAATCTCGCGAGGCACATCGAGAACGTCCGGCAGCACGGCGTACCCGCCGTGGTCGCGGTGAACCGCTTCACGACCGACAGCGAGGCGGAGCTGTCGCTCGTGGAGGAGTTCGCGCGCGCGAGCGGAGCACGCGTCGCTCGCTGCGACGTGTGGGCGCGTGGCGGCGAGGGTGGGGAGGAGGTTGCCGCCGAGGTGCTCGCCGTGCTCGAGCAGCGCGATTCGTGCTTCGCACCGCTCTACGATCACCGGCTGCGCATCAGGGAGAAGATCGACACCATTGTCCGCCGCGTGTATGGTGGGGAAGGCGCCGACTACTCCTCGCGGGCGGAGCGCAACATCGACTACCTGGAGTCCATCGGCCTCGCCGAGACGCCGGTGTGCATGGCGAAAACGCAGTACTCACTGACCGACGATCCGACGGTGTACGGCAGGCCCTCCGGCTTCCGCATCACCATCAACGAGGTCTATCCGGCCGCCGGCGCGGGCTTCGTCGTCGCGCAGGCGGGCGACATCATGACCATGCCCGGGCTCCCCAGGGAGCCGGCCGCCGAGCGCATGCGCATCGATCCCGACGGATCGATCGCCGGACTCTTCTAGGAGACACGCGTGAGCGTTCGCGCTATCAGCACCGACACGGCGCCGGCGGCGATCGGCCCGTACTCGCAAGGCATCGTCGCCGGCGACCTGCTCTTTACCGCCGGACAGATCGCCCTCGATCCCGCGACGGGCGAGATGGCCGGCGGCGACATCGTCGCCCAGACAGAGCGGGTGTTGTCCAATCTCGAGGCCGTGCTGCGCGCGGCCGGCGCGTCGTGGGTCGATCTCGTCAAGACCACGGTGTATCTCATGGATCTGACCGATTTCCCCACGGTCAACGAGATCTACGGGCGCAGGCTCGGTGGCGCGCGTCCGGCGCGCTCCACGGTGCAGGTTGCCGCGCTCCCGCGCGGCGCGCTCATCGAGATCGACGCCATCGTGCGCGTCGCTCGCTGAGCGGTTTCTTCCACAGGCGGGACACATGAGCGGAACATCGAACACCCGCGAGGAGCTTTTCCGACTCACCGCGTTCGCTCGCTGCGCGGGTTGAGCCTCCAAGATGGGTCCGGGCGACCTGTCGCGCGTCCTGGCCGGCCTGGCTCCGCGTCACGATCCTCGGCTACTCATCGGCCGTGAGACGTTCGACGACGCGGGGGTCTTCGTGCTGTCCGACGACGTCGCGCTGGTGCAGACCGTCGACTTTTTCGCGCCGATCGTCGACGATCCGTACGCGTTCGGTCAGGTCGCGGCAGCGAACGCGCTCTCCGACGTGTACGCCATGGGCGGAGAGCCGCTGACGGCGCTCAACATTGTCGCGTTCCCCACCGGTCGGCTGGCGCTCGAGGTGCTGACCGAGATCCTCCGCGGCGGGCAGGACAAGGTGCACGAGGCTGGCGCGATCATCGTCGGCGGACACAGCGTGATCGATGACGAGCTCAAGTACGGGCTCGCGGTGACCGGACGAGCGCATCCCCAGCGGCTCCTGTCCAATGCCGGCGCGCGTCCCGGTGATGCCCTCGTGCTCACCAAGCCGATCGGCACCGGGATCCTGGCCACCGCCGGAAAGCGCGGCACGCTCGCGCCCGAGCACGAGCGCGTGATGCTCGAGACGATGCGTACGCTCAACGCGCACGCGAGCCGCGTCGCGCTCGAGGCTGGAGCCCGCTGCGCCACTGACGTGACCGGCTTCGGCGTCCTGGGCCACGCGTCGCACATCGCGCGGGCAAGCGACGTGACCCTGCAGCTCGAGGTCGCCAGCATCCCCGTGCTGCCGGGGGCGCGAGACGCGTGGACCGCCGGCGCGCGCACCGGAGGCGCCGAGCGCAACGAGGAATTCGTGCGTGACCGCGTCGGTTGGGCCGCGTCAACTGATGTGGAGCGTGCGCTGCTCATCGACCCTCAGACCTCCGGCGGGCTCCTCGTCGCGCTGCCACCGGCAACCACGCGTGACTATCTTTCGCGCGTAGACGGCGCCGTCCAAATCGGCACCGTGTTGCCGCGCGGTCAGGTAGACATCGTTCTCGCCTGAGCGTTGGGGGCGGATGGGGCCTGGTGGCTTCCATCGTCTTCAAAACGATTGTGACCCGACTCCGTCGGGTCGGGTGGGTTCGATTCCCACACGCTCCCGCCAACACGCCTTGCTTCGAGGAACCTTCGTGTCACGACTGAGGCCGGCGGCGATCGCGATTGCCGCTTCGCTGCTGCTGGCTCCCGTTGCATCGTACGCGCAGCGCACCGACACGGCGCGCGCCGATACGACCCGGGTGGAGGGCCCGCCGCTCGCCGTGCGCGCGGTGTCGCCGGATACCATTGCCGGTCCGCCGATCTCGCCACGCACCGCGCTCCTGCGATCGCTGCTCGTTCCGGGCTGGGGCCAGCTCTCTCTCGGTCGCCGGTGGGCCGCGGCGATCTTCATTGCGCTCGAGACCGGCGCCGGCGTCATGGCGATCGAGTCCAAGCAGCGCCTCGATTTCGCCGAGCGCTACGGCCAGGACAGCATTCTCGTGCGCTACGATCCGCCGCTGGCGCCAGGGCGTCCGCTCACGCCGATCTTCCGCGAGGGCGAGTTGGGCGGGCGCGTTGCCGCCCGACGACAACACCTGGAGGACTATCTCATCCTGATGGCCTTCAATCACCTGATCGCGGGTGTGGATGCCTTCATCGCCGCGCACCTCTGGGATCTCCCCACACAGGTGTCCGTCCGATCCACCGGCGAGGGCGCGATGGTCGCCGCACGCATCACATGGTAGCGCCACCCAACGCGCCGATCGGCGTCTTCGATTCGGGCATCGGTGGGCTCACCGTGGTGCGAGAGCTGATGCGGCAGCTGCCTGCGGAGCGCATCATTTACTTCGGCGATACAGCTCGCGTCCCCTACGGCCCGAAGAGCCCCGAGACGGTCCGCCGCTACAGCCGCGAGATCACGTCCTATTTGCAAGGCGAAGGGGTGAAGGTCGTGGTCGTCGCGTGCAATACCGCCACGGCGCACGCGCTCCCCACGCTCCAGGAGGAGTTCTCACTTCCCGTGCTGGGCGTCGTCGAGCCCGGCGCGCGCGCGGCGGCCCGAGCGACGACCACCGGGCGAATCGGCGTGATCG
>DATFFQ010000094.1:0-5979 GCA_035249955.1 Gemmatimonadaceae bacterium | reverse complement strand
CAGGGGCACGAGCTGGAGGTGCCGTTCGCGCCGGGCGCCGGTGGATCGGACGTCGCGCGCGACTTCGTGGCGCTTCACCTCGCTCGCTACGGGTTCTCGCTGGACGCGCCGGTCGAGCTCATCAGCGCGCGGCATGCGGCGATCGGCGAGGCGCGGAGTCCCACGCTGTCGAGGCGTGGCGCGACGGCCTGGAGCGACGAGATGGTCGACGAGGGCGGGGTGCTCGACGCGACGGTGCGCGGTCGCGCGGTGATCGCGCTCTCCGACGCCACGCTACTCGTCCCCCACGGCTGGACGGCGCGCGCGCTCCCGATCGGAGGCTGGCTCGTGGAGCGCAACGCGTGAGCAGCGGCCGTGCGGCGTTCGATCCCCTCGCGCTGGAGGTGATGGCGCACGCCTTCGCGGCGGTGGCCGAGGAGATGGGTGCGGTGCTGGTGCGCGGCGCGCTCTCGCCGAACATCCGGGAGCGCCGCGACTCCTCGGCGGCTCTGTTCGATGCGCGGGGACAGATGATCGCTCAGGCGGCGCACATCCCGGTACACCTGGGCGCGATGCCCGAGTCGGTGCGCGCCGTGCGCGCGCTACACCCGGCGCCCGGCGACGTGTACATCCTCAACGATCCGTTCCGTGGCGGGTCGCACCTTCCCGATCTCACGCTGGTGGAGGCGGTGGACTTCGGCGGTCGCCTTGGCGGGTACGTCGCCGTCCGCGCGCACCACGCCGATGTGGGCGGGATGAGCCCCGGCAGCATGCCGCAGGGCGCGAGCGAGCTGGTACAGGAAGGGTTGATCCTGCCGCCGGTGCGCCTGGCGCGTGGAGACATCGTCGACGAGCAGATGCTCTCGCTGCTCCTGGCCAACGTTCGCACGCCTGACGAGCGACGCGGCGATCTGCGCGCGCAGCGCGCGGCGTGTCGCGTGGGCGCCGAGGGGATGCGCGCACTTGCCGCGCGCGAGGGGGAGGACCGCATGGTGGCGGCAGGCAACGCCCTGCTGTCCTACACCGAGCTGCGCGCCCGGGGCGCGGCGGCGCTGCTCGGTGGACACCGTGGCCGCGCGACCGACTTTCTGGAGGGCGACGGCCTCTCGCTCGACGACATCCGTATTGCCGTGGAAGTGAGCGCCGCCGATGACACCGTGTGCTTCGATTTCACCGGGACGTCGCCTCAGGTGCGCGGGAACGTCAACTGCCCGCTGGCGGTGACGCGCGCCGCCGCGGTGTTCGTGCTGCGCACGCTGCTGCCTGACGACGTGCCCACCAACGAGGGGATCGCCCGCGCCATTCGCATCGTGGCGCCGGAGGGGAGCCTGCTCAACGCCCGCTGGCCGGCGGCGGTGGCGGCCGGAAACGTGGAGACGTCGCAGCGCATCACCGACACCCTGTTCGCGGCGCTCGCCGACGCCGGTCTCGAGGTGCCGGCGCAGGGCCAGGGCACCATGAACAACATCACCTTCGGCGGCGCCGGGTGGACCTTCTACGAGACGCTGGGCGGCGGCCAGGGCGCGTCGCCCCGCGGCGCCGGCCCGAGTGCGGTGCACGTCGGGATGAGCAATACGAGAAACACGCCGATCGAGTCGCTGGAGTGGGCCTATCCCATCCGCATCGAGCAGTACTCGCTGCGCCGCGGGAGTGGCGGCGCCGGCGCTCACCGCGGAGGGGATGGCGTGGTGCGCACCTATCGTGTGCTGGAGCGGTGCACGGTGACCCTGCTCACCGAGCGCCGCCACCGCGCCCCTCGCGGCGCCCAGGGCGGCAGCGACGGGTTACCCGGACGGAATCTGCTGAATGGCGGCGAGCTTCCCGCAAAGTGCCGAGTGGAGCTCCAGCCGGGCGACGTGCTGACGATCGAGACACCTGGCGGGGGCGGGTGGGGAAGCGGTGTGGGGAGCTCATGATGTTGGTGACAGAGTGGAGTGAGTGACCAGGGGCTAGGGTGAAGAGCATGAGACGGGGTGATGAACCCATCACCCATCTCATGCGCCTCACTCTAGTCGTTTTCACTCACTCCACTCTCGTCACTCTCGTCACTCCCCGTTCACTCACTCCACTCTCGTCACCCCTCTCACTCTCCCTCGTTCGCCGCCGCCCTCGCCTTCTCGAACACCTTCGCCTCCACGAACAGCCGCAACAGCTCGCGATCCAGCGTGCCCTGATCGGCCTCTCGGTGCAGGATGTCCAGGGCGTGCTCGGTGGGGACGGCGCGCTTGTAGGGGCGGTCGCTCGCCGTCAGGGCGTCGTAGATGTCGGCGATGGTCATGATGCGCGACTGCACCGGGATCTGGTCGGCGCATACGCCCCGCGGGTAGCCCTGGCCATTGAGCTTCTCGTGGTGCCCCAGCGCGATCTCGGGCACGCGCTTGAGCTCCGGCGTCCACGGGATCTGCTGCAGGAAGCGATACGTGTGCGACACGTGCGACTCGATCTCCTTGCGCTCGCGCGGATCGAGCGTCCCCTTGGGGATCGTGAGCAGCTGCACCTCCTCGTCGCTCAGGAGCGGCTGCAGCGTGCCGTCGTCGCCCAGGTACACGTGCGCGGTGAGCGCACGCAGATCCGGAATCTCGTTGTCGTAGAGGAGTGACGGCTCGTTCGCTTCCAGCACGCAGCGCAGAAAGTCATCGAGCTGCTGGTGGCGGTGCTTGAGCTGCCGTCGCAGCTCGATCACCAGGTCGTCGTACCCCGCGCGTCCGTGATGGAGCAGGTGATCGGCGCGGCGGCGCTCGAACTCCAGCTCGGCGGCCTGCTTGATGCGCGCGAAGCGGTGGCGGATCGCCTCGAGGTGGGTCGGATAGAGCTTCTTGGCCTTGACCAGCACCTCCTCGCGCACGCCCACCTTCCCGAAGTCGTGCAGGAGCCCCGCGTAGCGGAGCTCGCGCAGCTGCTCGTAGCCGAAACGCTGCTCGCGATACACGCCGGTGTCGCAGCGCGTCACGACCTCGGCGAGCGCCACCGACATCGACGCGACGCGGCCCGAGTGACCGAACGTCGTCGGATCGCGCGCTTCGATGGCCGTCACCGCGGCGGTGACGAACCCCTCGAAGAGCTGCTCGATGTCCTGATACAGGTAGCTGTTCTCGAGCGCGACGGCGGCCTGCGACGCCAGCGCGCTCGCCAGCTCGATGTCGTGAGGGCTGAAGGCCACGACTTCGCGCTCCACGAGATCCGCGCCCGTGAGCGGAATGCCCGGTGTACGCTTCGCGTTCACCAGCTGGAGGACGCCGATCACCTGACCGGGCTGCGACGCCAGCGGCAGGACCAGCATCGACTTGCTCCGGTAGCCGAATCGCTCGTCGAAGAAGCGGTTGTGCCTGTACGGCACGCCATCGGGGAGGGCGTACACGTCGTCGATCGCCAGCGGCTCGCCGGTCTTGGCCACATGGCCGGCCACGCTGCTGCCGTCCACCGGAAGGCTGAAATCGCCTAACGGGATGTTGGGAATGGAGTCATTCTGCGAGAGCATGAAGCGCAGTGATCCCGACTGCTCATCGCGTGGCCGCTCGCCGAGATAGATGGATCCCGCATCGCTGCTCGACAACCTTCGCGCCTCGGTGAGGATACGCTGGAGGAGTGCGAACAGGTTACGCTCGGTCGAGAGCGCCACCCCCACGCGGGCCAGCTCGGCCAGGTCGCGATTCCCGCGATCCTCGCTCTGCCGCGATGACCGCACTGCCACCAGCGACTCCGCGTGCCGGAGCGCCGCGGTGAGCTGCGCGCGAACGAGACCCGGGAGCGCGCCGCCGGGAATGAACCCGCAGAGCACGGTGGTGGGAAAGTCGGACGGAGGCTCGGCGTCCCCCGGATCGCCATGGCCAAGCACCGCCGCAATCGCTGCCACCTCCTCGACTCGTCGCCCGTCGCCACCAAGGGTTCGGAGCAGGGTCGGGTCCAGGAGCACGACAGTGGGGCGATTGGGGTCGAGCGACGCAGCGGTGGGAACGGTCACCACTCGCCTGAGCTCGACATCGTCCTCGCGGCGGTCGATCGGCACACCGTCGAGGGTGCCGAAGGGGGCCAGCAACAGCGGTTTCATGGGGTCGGCAGCGCGTTCGGCGCGGCTAGGCTCTTGAATGCGGGAGGCTTGGTGCGGCGCCGTCCTTGCCCGCTACCGAAGTCGCGATTGTCAGCCGGCACCGCTGCATCCTTCCTCCCGGAGAGCTAGACCTCCAGCGTCATCCCCTCGGCCGCCGCCACCACCTCGAGCGAGGCGCCGCGACTGCGAACGATTGCACGACACTCCGCCACGCGGCGGTCCACCTCGTCATCACTGCGCTCCGGACGGTGGTGAAAGAGCACCAGTGTTCCGACACGAGCGTCGAGCGCGAGCTCGACCGCATCGCGGTCGCGCGAGTGCCCCCACCCTCGATGCTCGACGTACTCGTCCTCCGTGTACATCGAGTCATGCACGAGCACGCGCGCCCCGCGGGTAAACTCCACCAGCGAGTCGCGCCACCCCGGCGGTGTGTCGTACCTGGCCGCCGGATCGAGCTCGTTGTCCGAGATGTAGACGAGCGCGCCACCACGCGAGTTACCGTCGGTAACCCGAAACCCCAGAGCGCCGCCGGGATGGCGGACCGGGATGGCGGCCAGGCGATACCCGGGCCGCTCCAGCGCGTCGCCCCCCAAGTGCCGGAAGTCGATCTCGGCGGCCACGTCGTCGAAGGCGACGGGGAACACGCCCCGGGACATCTGCTCGCGCACGGCGCGGTCGACCGATTGCTCGAGTGCCCGGGAGCTCCAGATCGTGAACCGGTTTCCACGCTGAAAGATCGGTGCGAAGAAGGGGAGCCCCTGGATGTGGTCCCAATGCGCGTGACTGAGGAAGATGTCTCCCTCGATCGCGCCACCGGCCGCGCGCTCGACGAGGGAGTGACCCAGCTCGCGAATCCCGGTGCCCGCATCGAGGATGAGGAGCGTCCCATGCCCGGTGCGGACCTCCACGCACGGCGTGTTGCCACCGTAGCGCACCGTGCGCGCGCCGGGAGTAGGCACCGAGCCGCGCGTGCCCCAGAAGGTGATCCGCAGGGTCATGATCGAGGAGACATGTTACGTCGAATGTCTTCGGGCGATGCGCGGGGGGAAAGGAAAGTGGTCACCCCCGCACCGTGACGCCCGTCACACGCGGACGTGCGCGAGCTGCTCCAACCGCGGCCGGTCGGCGATCGTGATCTGGCGTCGCTGTACGGCGATCAGGCCGCGCTCCTGGAACTCACGCATGGCGCGCGACACCGTCTCCCGGCTGGCGCCGATCATCTGCGCGATGGTCTGGTGCGTGAGCCGCTTCACGATCGTGTCGGAGCCCGCCTCGTCGGCGGCATCGAGCAGGAGCCGCGCGATGCGACCGTCGACATCGAGCAGCACGAGGCTGCCGATCTGCTCATCCGCGCGGCGTAGCCGCCGGGACAGCTCCACGAGCAGTCCCCACGCCACACTCGGCGACTCGTGCACGCGACGACGAAAATCCTCGCGGCGGAGCACGATCAGCGTGGCGTCATCCATGGCGATCACGTGCGCGGAGCGCGGGCGGCTGTCGATGAGTGACAGCTCACCGAAATGTTCGCTCACGCCGAGCACGCCGAGGATGACCTCGCGTCCGTCCTCGCCGATCAGCACCACCTTCACCCTGCCCGATCGAACGATGAAGAGTGAGTCACCGGGGTCATCCTCGAAGAGGATCACACTTCCCTTGGGGTAGCTGCGCTCACGGGTGACGTCGGCGAACTTCGACAGCTCCGACGGGTCGAGTCCGCTGAAGAGCGGAACCGTGGCGAGGAAGTCGGGCGTTTGCATGTCTGGAAGCTGGTTCGGATTGTCAATTATGGCAATTCGGCGGTATATTACTAAGCTACCCCAAAAGTTTACGAGGCACGTGTGAAAAAGGACATCCATCCCGAGTACGCCACGGCTACGGTCGTATGCGCGTGCGGGAACACGTTTGTGACGCGCTCCACCCAGAGCGAGATCCATACGGACATCTGTTCCGCC
>DATFFQ010000093.1:0-19399 GCA_035249955.1 Gemmatimonadaceae bacterium | reverse complement strand
TGGCGCGTGGCGCCGGAGCACGCGCAGCCGGCGACCTGCGCGCCCGCTCCTCGCCTTGTTCGACTCCCGCCGGCGCGCTAGCTTATCTCTCTCGCCCGTACGGGTTTAACCTCCATTCCATGCCGACCTACGAGTTTGCGTGCCCCGCCGGGCACGAATTCGAGCGTTTCTTCAGGAAGATGAGTGACGCGCCCACCGAGCAGGCCTGTCCCGAGTGCGGCAGGCCGGCCGTTCGGCAGCTTTCCGGGGGCGCCGGGCTCATCTTCAAGGGGTCGGGCTTTTACATCACCGACTACGGCAAGGACGGCAAGAAGCGCGAGAAGGCGCAGGAGAGCGGTGGGGAGAAGAAGGGGGAGGAAGCCACCAAGAGCAGCGACACGTCGTCAGGCAGCTCGTCGGCCGGTGCGAAGACCGAGTCGAGCGGTGCGGAGGCCAAGCCCGACACATCCGGCAAGAAAAAGGAGTCGGGCAGCGCCGAATGACGCCGCGTGACCTCATTCACGCCGCGCTGGTGACCGCGGCGCGTGACCTCGGCGCGCCCGCCACCTTCGAGGTCCTCCTCGAGCGGCCGCGAGACCCCTCACATGGTGAGTGGTCGACGAACGCCGCCATGCTCCTCGCCCGGCACCTGAAGCGCAAGCCCCGCGAGGTGGCCGACGCCCTCGTGCAGCGCCTCGATCTCCAAGCGGCAGGTGTCGAGCGCGTCGAGATCGCCGGCCCGGGATTCATCAACTTCCACATCTCGGTTTCGGCCAACGCCGGCGGGTTGCTCGACGTGATCGCTCGCGGCGAGCACTATGGCCGCGGCGACGTGGGGAAAGGGGAGCGCGTCAACGTGGAGTTCGTCTCGGCCAATCCCACCGGCCCGCTCCACGTCGGGCACGGCCGGCAGGCCGCGCTCGGCGATGCGATCTCCTCGCTCCTCGAGTGGACCGGCTGGCAGGTGACCAGGGAATACTACTACAACGACGCCGGAGCGCAGATTCACAATCTGGCGCTGAGCGTCATGGCGCGGATCGACGAGCTGCGCGGCTCGCCGGCCAGGCGCCAGATTCCAGAGGGCGGCTATCACGGCGAGTACGTGACCGACATCGCCCGCACCTTCGAGGAGCGCTGTCCCGGCTGCGATCTCGATCGGCCGGGCGCCGTCGAGGACGTTGCGCGATTCGCCGTCGACGCGTTACGAGCCGAGCAGGACGTGGACCTTCAGGCGTTCGGTGTCCGCTTCGACACGTATTTCCTGGAATCGTCCCTCTATACCGACGGCAAGGTGGAAGAAACCGCCGCCCGTCTCATCGCTGCCGGACACACGTACGAGCTCGATGGCGCGCTTTGGCTGCGTACCACCGACTTCGGCGACGACAAGGATCGCGTGATGCGCAAGCGCGATGGCAGCTACACGTATTTCGTGCCCGACGTCGCGTACCACGTCACCAAATGGCAGCGCGGCTTCCGCCGCGCCATCAACGTGCAGGGCGCCGATCATCACTCCACCGTCACACGCGTGCGCATCGGTCTCCAGGCGCTGGACATCGGGATTCCGCAGGGTTACCCCGAGTACGTGCTGCACCAGCTCGTCACCGTGATGCGCGGCGGCGAGGAGGTGAAGATCTCCAAGCGTGCCGGCAGCTACGTGAGCGTGCGCGACCTGGTGGACGAGGTCGGCCGGGACGCCGTGCGCTACTTCTTCCTCATGCGTCGCGGCGACTCGCCGCTCGTGTTCGACATCGACCTCGCCCGCTCGCAGTCGGAGGAGAACCCTGTCTACTACATCCAGATGGCGCACGCCCGGATGTGCGGCATCTTCCGGGTGGGTGGGATCGATCCGTCAGGCATCACGGGTCAGGGTGTCGCCCTCGACGCGCTGGGAGAGCCGGAGGAGAAAGCGCTCATCAAGGCGCTGCTCGACTTCCCGGGTCTCGTGTCGGGCGCGGCTGAGTCGCTCGAGCCGCACCGGGTTGCCGGCTACCTGCTGGAGACGGCGCGGCTCGCCCATCTCTGGTACCACAAGCACCATGTCCTGAACGAGCCGGAGCGCCTCATGAACGCCCGACTGCTCCTCGCTCGAGCCACGCAGGTCGTGCTGCGCAACGGCCTGACCATTCTCGGCGTGTCGGCGCCGGATCGAATGTGACCATCGGATCGGCGCACCTCGCCCGCATCGGCGCCGGCGTTGAGGGTTCCCCATGACCGTGCTCGTCGTAGGATCCGTCGCGCTCGACTCCGTCGAGACTCCGTTTGGCAAAGCCGACGAGGTGCTCGGTGGATCGGCCACCTTCTTCTCGGCAGCAGCCAGCCATCTCTGCGCGGTCCAGCTCGTGGGTGTGGTGGGCGACGACTACCCGACGGCGAAGCTCGACAGTCTCGCGAAGCGCGGAGTCGATCTCGCCGGACTGGAGCGGGCGGACGGGGAGTCGTTCCGCTGGCGCGGACGGTACCGGCACGACCTCAACTCGGCCGAGACGCTGGAGACGCGCCTTGGTGTGTTCTCGCGCTTCCGGCCCAAGATTCCCGACCAGTTCCGGCGCGCGCCGTTCGTGTTCCTGGGGAACATCGACCCGCGGCTCCAGCTCGAGGTGCTGCGGCAGGTGGAGCGCCCGAAGCTGGTGGCGTGCGACACCATGAACTTCTGGATCGAGAGCCGACGGCCGGATCTGCTGGAGCTCCTGAAAGAGGTCGATCTCATCACGCTCAACGACGCCGAAGCACGCCAGCTCACCGAGGAGGTGAACCTGGTGAAGGCGGCGCGGAAGATCATCGAGCGCGGCCCGCGCCACGTGATCATCAAGAAGGGCGAGCATGGCGCCTTCATGTTCACGCCGTCGAGCGTGTTCTACGCGCCGGCGTATCCACTCGAGGACGTCTTCGACCCCACCGGTGCCGGCGACAGCTTCGCCGGTGGCTTCATCGGCTACCTGGCGCGCACCGGCGATCTAAGCGAGCCCAATCTCAAGCGCGCCGTGGTGTACGGGTCGGCCATGGGCTCCTTCGCCGTCGAGCGCTTCTCGACCGGGCGCTTCGATGAGATCGGGCCGCGGGACATCGCGGCCCGCGTGCGCGAGTTCCATCGGCTCGTGACCTTCGAGCAGGATCTGTTCGAGTGACTGGCGGCATGGACTATCGAGGCGCGGGCGTCGACATCGCGGTGGCGGACGACGCGAAGGCACGCCTGCGATCCATCGTGGAGTCCACCTTCACACCGGGAGCGCTGGGCCGCTTTGGTGGCTTCGGCGGGCTCTTTCGAATGCCCGCGGGTGGCCGGCGTCCCGTGCTCGTGGCGAGCGCCGACGGCGTCGGCACGAAGATCAAGGTCGCCATCGAGGCCGGGCGGCACGATACGGTGGGCCACGACCTCGTGAACCATTGCGTGAACGACATCCTCGTCCAGGGCGCGCGACCCCTGTTCTTCCTGGACTACGTAGGGATGGGGAAGCTCGTGCCCGAGGTGGTCGAAGGGGTGGTGCGCGGCGTCGCGGCGGGGTGCACGGAGAATCGCTGCGCGCTCATTGGCGGCGAGACCGCACAGATGCCCGATCTGTACACACCGCCCGACTACGATCTCGCTGGCTTCATCGTCGGCCTCGTCGAAGAGGACGAGCTCCTCGGTGCCGAGCGCGTGCGCGCGGGAGACGTGCTCGTCGGGTTGGCCAGCACGGGGCTGCACACCAACGGCTATTCGCTGGCCAGACGGGTGGTCGCCGAGCGACTCCGGCTGCAGGTCACGGATCACTTCCCTGGCGAGAGCGGCACGGTGGCCGATGTCCTGCTTCGCATCCACCGGTCGTATCTGGCCGCCCTGGCGCCGGTGCTCACGCGCGTCCACGCGATGGCACACATCACCGGAGGCGGGCTGCCAGGCAACCTCGACCGGTCCCTCCCGCCTCGGCTCGATGCGGTGGTGGAGACCGCGAGCTGGACGGTGCCTAACGAGTTCGGGGTGCTCCAGGAGGCAGGGCGCATCGACCGTGACGAGATGTTTCGCACCTTCAACATGGGCGTCGGCATGGTGGTGATCGCCGACCGCGATGCGGCGCCCGAGATCATTGCCAGCGCCGGCGTGGCCGGCGTCGCGGCGTGGCCGATGGGGCACACCCGCCCGGGCGGTGGCGAGGTGGTCTTGCAGTGATCCCTGCTGCCGCGGAGGTGCCCCTTCAGCGCTGACGGCAGGGCCACCGATGGGCGCTCGGCGGCCGAGCGCGACCGCTGGTACATGCGTCGCGCGCTGGCGCTCGCCAGGCGCGGCTGGGGGCAAACGGCGCCGAACCCGATGGTCGGCGCCGTCGTCGTGCGCGAGGGACGCATCGTCGGTGAGGGCTACCATCGGCGCTACGGCGAGCGCCACGCGGAGGTCGAAGCACTGGTCGGTGCGGCGAAGCGTGCGCGAGGCGCCACACTGTACGTCACGCTCGAGCCGTGCGCGCATCACGGACAGACGCCGCCCTGCGTGGACGCGATCATCGCTGCCGGCGTCCGTCGCGTCGTCATCGCGACGCGCGATCCGAACCCCGTCGCCGCCGGCGGGCACGAGCGACTCACGCGCGCCGGGATCGACGTCGTGATCGGCGTCGAGGAACGCCGCGCGCGCGAGCACAACGCCATCTTCCTGCATACCCAGACGTCTAGGCGTGCGTGGGTCACGCTCAAGCTCGCCCTGTCCATCGACGGCGCGATTGCCGACGCGCATGGGCGGTCACGCTGGATCACCGGCTCGGCCGCGCGGCGCGCCACGCACTGGCTGCGGGCCGGTCACGACGCGGTGGCGGTCGGGATCGGCACCGCCGTGGCCGATGATCCGGCGCTCACCGTGCGCCACGGACCGGCGCCCCGCGTGCCGCCAACGCGCATCGTCTTCGATCGCCAGGCGCGCCTGCCGCTCGACTCCACCCTCGTTCGCGGCGCGCGGGGGACTCCCACCCTCATCGTGGCGCACGAGGCCGCTGCCGCGCGCGTGCGGGCACTGCGCGCTCGTGGCGTGACGGTGATCGACGCGCCCACGCCGGCGGATGCGCTCGTCGCGCTCCGGGCGCTCGACATCTGTTCGGTGCTCGTGGAAGGGGGTGCGCGGCTCGCGGGTAGCCTGGTGGAGCGCGCGCTGGTCGACCGATTGATTATCTTTCACGCACCGGTGCTGCTCGGCGCCGGCGCGCTGCCGGCCTTCGTTTTCGCAGCGCCGGCGGCGCTGGAGCGCGCCCGGCGCTTCGTTCCGGTCGAGCGGCACCGCTTCGGCGACGACCTCATGACCGTGTACGCGCCGCGAGAAACCTCGTGTTCACCGGATTAGTCGACGACATCGGCACCATCGAGCGGGTCTCCATCAGCGAGGCCGGCCGCGAGCTGCGCGTGCGCTGCGGCTACGCCGATCTCGTGGACGGTGAGAGCATCGCGCTCAACGGTGCCTGCCTAACGGTTCGCGAGTGCGAGCCGCGCCGGTTCACCGTGGCCGCCGTGTCCACCAGCGTAGCGCGAACGACCATCGGCGGCTGGGAGCCGGGCCGCCGCGTGAACCTGGAGCGCGCGCTGCGCCTGGGAGACCGGCTGGGTGGCCACATGGTGCAGGGCCATGTCGATGGTGTCGCGCGCGTCACCTCGGTGAGCGCCGCGGGCGATGCGCGGCTGGTGGACCTCGTGCTGCCGCCGGGGCTCGCCGAGCTGATGGTGCCGCACGGGTCGCTGGCGGTGGACGGGGTGAGCCTCACCGTGAACGAGCTGCCGGCTCCCGACCGCGTACAGCTCTCGCTCATCGCGTACACGCTGCGACACACCACGCTTGGCGCGCTGGAGGCGGGTGATCGCGTTCACGTCGAGGCCGACGTGATCGGCAAGTACGTCCAGCGGCTCGTGGCGCCATACGGCTCGCACGCTTCGCACTGACGCATGACTTCCGGATCGGTCGAACAGGCAATCGCGGACATCGCCGCCGGTCGCATGGTGATCGTCGCCGACGATGAGGACCGCGAGAACGAGGGCGATCTCATCTGCTCGGCGCAGCTGATCACGCCCGAGCTGATCAACTTCATGATCAAGCGCGCCGGCGGGCTGATCTGCCTCGCGCTCACCCCCGAGCGCTGCGAGCAGCTCGCGCTCACGCCGCAGAGCGAGGTCAACACCGACGAGCAGCGGACCGCCTTTACCGTCAGCATCGATGCCGCGCCGCGCTTCGGCGTGAGCACGGGCATCAGCGCGCAGGACCGCGCCAAGACGATCCAGGTCGCCGTCGATCCTATCACGCTGCCCGGCGACCTTCGCCGTCCCGGACACGTGCACCCCCTTCGCGCCCGAGCCGGCGGCGTGCTCCAGCGTGTGGGACACACCGAGGCCGCGGTCGATCTCGCCGCGCTGGCCGGACTGTATCCGGCCGGCGTCATCTGCGAGATCCTCAACGACGACGGCACGACGGCCAGGCGGCCGCAGCTGGAGGTGTTCGCGCGGGAGCACGGCCTCACCTTCATCACCGTCGCGCAGCTGGTGGCGCACCGGCTGCGGAACGAGCGCCTGGTGCACCGCGTGGCCGAGGCGCGGCTCCCGACCGAGCTCGGGGAGTGGAAGGTGATCGGTTACCGCAACGACGTCGACGACGCGGAGCACGTGGCGCTCGTCTACGGCGATCCGGGCGACGGCGAGAACGTGCTCGTCCGCATGCACTCCAAGTGCCTGACGGGCGACGTGTTCGGCTCCACGCGCTGCGATTGCGGCTTCCAGCTGTACACGGCGATGGGGATGATCGCCGAGGAAGGGCGGGGCGTCGTGGTGTACCTCGATCAGGAAGGACGCGGCATTGGCCTGCTGAACAAGATCAAGGCGTACGAGCTCCAGGATGCCGGCGCGGACACCGTGGAGGCGAACGAGCAGCTCGGCTTCAAGCCCGACCTGCGCAACTACGGCATCGGCGCGCAGATTCTCCTCGACCTGGGACTGCGCTCCATCCGTCCGATGACCAACAACCCGCGCAAGCTCGTCGGGCTCGAGGGCTACGGCCTCCGGCTGGTGGAGCGCGTCCCGCTCATTCCTCCCGCGACCGCCGACAACCGCGGGTATCTCGCGACCAAGCGGTCGAAGCTCGGCCATCTCCTCGCGCACTGAGCATGGCCGAGTTCACGGGCGTGCCCCAGGGACGCGGTCGTCGCATAGCGGTGGTCGCGAGCCGCTTCAACGAGTCGGTGACGCAGAAGCTGGTGGATGGAGCGCTCGACGCGCTCACGCGCCACGGCGCGACCTTCGAGGACATCGATGTCGTCTGGGTGCCGGGTGCCTGGGAGCTGCCCTCCGCGGCGCGCGCGCTCCTCGCCTCCGAGCGCTACGACGCGCTGGTCGCGGTTGGCGCGGTGATTCGCGGTGACACGCCGCACTTCGACTACGTCGCGGGTGAAGCATCGCGCGGGCTCTCCGACGCCAGCGCGGCGTTCGAGACGCCGATCGGCTTCGGCGTGCTCACCTGTGACAACCTGGAGCAGGCGCAGGCGCGCGCCGGCGGATCGCACGGGAACAAGGGGTGGGATGCCGCCCTCGCGGCGCTCGAGATGGCCGACCTCCTCAATCGGTTGGATGGCGCGAACGAGAGTTGAGACTCGCGCCAGGGCGCGCGCACTGCAGGCGTTGTATGCGTGGGATCTTCGCGGCGAGCGAGAGCTGGAGCAGGTCGCGTCGCGGATCTGGGATGACCTCGCGATCGGTCCGGAGGAGCGCGCGTTCGCCGGGCGTCTGATCCGCACGATCGTCCGCGACGGTGACCGCATCGACGACGAGCTGCGCCAGGTGACGACGAACTGGCGATTGGAGCGTGTCGGTGTCGTTGAGCGGTGCCTCCTGCGGCTGGCCGCCGCCGAGCTCATCGCCCGGCAGACGCCGCCGCGCGTCGTCATCCAGGAAGCGGTGAAGCTGGCCGAGCTGTATGGCAGCGCCCAGAGCGCGCGCTTCGTGAACGGCGTCATCGATGCCCTGGCGCGTCGCATGGGATTCCTCCAGTGAGCGGACCACCGTGCGACTGCTGCTGGTGAACTGGCAGGATCGCGAGAATCCACAGGCGGGCGGCGCCGAGTTCCATCTCCACGAGATCTTCGGCCGTCTCGCGGCGCGCGGGCACCAAGTCACGCTGCTGTGCAGCGGCTGGCCGGGCGCTGCCGCGCGCGCGACGCTCGACGGCATCGAGATCCATCGGATCGGCGAGCGCTACACCTTCCAGTTCCACGCCAGATCGTACTACCGCCGCGTGCTGGCCGGCTGGGGAGCCGAGGTGCTGCTCGAGGACATCAACAAGGTTCCACTGTTCACACCGCGCTGGCGTGCTCGACGAACGGTGGCGCTCGTGCCGCATCTGTTCGGAACGACCGCGTTCCGCGAGTTGCCATGGCCGATGGCCGCGATGGTGTGGGCCTCGGAGCGGCCGCTCGGCCACGCCTATCGCGGCGTCCCCTTTCAGGCGATCAGCGAGAGCACCGCTGCCGATCTCGTCGCGCGCGGTATTCCACGCGACGACATCCGGGTGATCTTCCCCGGCGTCGACGGCGCGCACTACTCACCCGCCCCCGCCGAGCGGTCGGCGCAGCCGCTGTTCGCCTACCTCGGGCGCCTCAAGCGCTACAAGGGTGTGGACATCGTGATCCGCGCATTCGCTCGCATGCGGCACCCGGGCGCATCGCTCGCGATCGCCGGCTCGGGCGATCATCGACCGGCGCTCGAGGCGCTCGTCCGCTCGCTTGACCTTGGCAGCCGCGTGCGGTTTCTTGGGTCAATAAGCGAAGGCGAGAAGCTCGCGCTCCTGCGATCGGCGTGGGCTCTCGCCTTCGCCTCCCCGAAGGAGGGGTGGGGAATGACGAACCTCGAGGCCGCCGCCTGTGGCACCCCGGTGGTGGCCTCCGACTCACCAGGGCTGCGCGAGTCGGTGCGGCACGGCGAGACCGGGTACCTCGTTCCACACGGAGATGTGGATGCCATGGCGGCCGCGTTCGACCGCCTCGCTGCGTCGGCGGTGCTGGTGGCCTCGCTCGGCGCGACCGCGCGCCGGTTCGCCGAGGGAATCACCTGGGACGACGCAGCGTCGCAGACGGAAGCCCATCTCGTTGCAGTCAGTCGGTAGGAGGGTGGAGGAGTGGAGATCATCTACCATGCGCATCACGCCGTCATTTCCGACTACATGCGCCGTCGCGTGGAACGGCGGCTCGGCAAGCTCGCCGCCCGTCTCGATCATGCCGTCGACGCCGTCGTTCGGTTCGAGCAGGATGGTCCCGTGCGTCGGGTCGAGGTCATGCTCCACGCGGCGCGTCGCAATCACCTGGTGGCGGAAGGATTCGGCCGGACGTACGGGCCGGCGCTCACCCAGGCGACGAACAAGCTCGAGACCCAGATCCGCCGTCTCAAGCGCACCGGCAAGTCACGCGCGCGCACGCGCGCGCTCCTGAGCGCGTGAAGCGTCAGGCGTTCACCGTTCAGCGTCTGCTCGAGCTGATGCGCGACCCGCTCCAGCTGGAGCTGGTCGGCGACACTGCCGGGCTCTCGCGCGAGATCACGAGCAGCGAGGTCTCGAGTCCCGGACTCGTGCTCGCCGGATACGTGGAGCGCTTCCCCGTGCGTCGCATTCAGGTGTTCGGCGAGACCGAGATCGCGTACCTCAACTCGCTCGGGCCCGAGCGGCGCCGCGAGTTGCTCGAGGTGTTCTTCTCCTTCGCCGTGCCCTGCGTGGTGATCACCAAAGCTCAGAAGCTGCCGCGCGAGCTCACCGAGATCGCCGGACGGGCGCAGGTGCCCGTGCTGCGCACCGCGCTCAAGACCGCCGAGTTCTACCGGCGGATCAAGCCGGCGCTGGCCGATGAGTTCGCCCCCAGCGCCACGCTTCATGGCTCGCTCGCCGACGTCTACGGCGTCGGCTTGCTGTTCGTGGGGCAGAGCGGCATCGGGAAGTCGGAGTGCGTGCTCGATCTGGTGGAGCGCGGACACCGCCTGGTCGCCGACGACCTCGTGATCGCGACGCGTCGTGGCAACGACGTCATCATCGGCCGGGGGCTGGAGCTGCAGGGACACCACATGGAGATCCGCGGCGTCGGCGTCATCGACGTCCAGGCGGTGTTCGGCATTCGCGCCGTTCGCCAGCAGAAGCGCATCGAGGTCGTGGTGCAGCTGGAGGAGTGGGACAAAGCGGCAGTCATCGACCGCACCGGCCTCGACGGTGCCACGACCACCATTCTCGACGTCGAGATTCCGAAGGTCACCATTCCGCTGAACCCGGGGAAGAACATCACCGTGGTCGCCGAGGTGGTCGCCATGAACCACCTGCTGCGCTACAGCGGGGTCGATCCGGCCGAGGCGTTCAACCAGCGCCTGATCACGCGCATGCGCTCGGCGTCCGACCTGCGGCAGTATCTCGCGGAGGACAATGAGTAGCACGCCGGTCGCCATCGTCGCCGGCCACGGCGACTTCGCCACGGGAATGATCTCCGCCGTCGCGCAGATCACCGGACAGGGCGACCGCCTCGTTCCGATGTCCAATCGCGGCCTGAGTGCCGCCGACATCGAGGAGGCCATGGCGCGCCTCCTCGAGACGCACGGCGTTCGCTACATCTTGACCGACCTTCCGGCGGGCAGCTGTACCGTGGCCGCGACGCGGCTCGCGCGCTCGCGCGCGGAGCTGACGGTCGTCACCGGGGTGAACCTCGCCGTGCTGCTCCACTTCGCGCTGGAGGAGGCACCGTCGGTCGAGCACGCGGTGGACCGCGCCAGGGGCAGCATGCGCATCGTGCACGGGACGCCTCGTGCCCATTGAGCTCTACCGCGTGGATGACCGGCTCATCCACGGACAGGTGGTCGTTGGATGGGGACAACCGCTCGGCCTCGGATTCGTCGTCCTGGTGGACGATGAAGTCGCGGCGAGCGATTGGGAGCAGGAGCTGTATCGCATGGGAGTCCCCCCGGAGATGGATGTGTACTTCGCCTCGGTGGAGGACGCCGTACGACACCTCGCGGCGTGGCGTGCCGAGCAGCGTCCGGGCATGCTGCTCACCGGCGACATCGACACCATGCGCCGCCTGGTGGAGCTGAGCGGCACCATCCGCGCGATCAATCTCGGCGGGATTCACCACAAGCCCGGCCGTCTCCAGAAGCTGCGCTACATCTATCTCAGTCCGGCCGAGGAGAAGACACTGCTCGCGCTGGCGTCCGACGGTGTACAGGTCACAGCGCAGGATGTCCCGGCCGCGCGACCGCACCCGTTGTCGGACCTGCTCGAGGCGAAGAGCACGCCATGAGCGGCGAGATGATCTTTCTGCTCGCGGCCGGTGGCGCGCTCATCGGGCTCGACGTGGTCAGCTTCCCCCAGGCCATGATCTCGCGGCCCGTTGTCGCGGCGACGATCGGCGGCGCCGTGCTGGGCTCGCCGGCGCAGGGGCTCCTCCTCGGGGTCGTCCTCGAGCTGATCGCGTTGGAGACGCTGCCGATCGGCGCGTCGCGATATCCCGAGTGGGGCTCGGCGTCGTTCGTCGGCAGCGCGTTGCTGACGCACCATTGGCCTACCATCACGATACCGGCGCTCGTCGTCATCGTGCTGCTCACCGTGGGCGTAGCGTACATCGGTGGCTGGAGCATGTACGTGCTGCGCCGCGTGAACGGGAAGCTGGCGAACAGGATGCTTCCCGACCTCGACGCCGGATCGTCGTCGGCGGTGGTGCGGCTGCAGCTGCTGGGAGTGACCGGCGATTTCCTGCGTGGCTTCATCGTGAGCCTCGGCGCGCTCCTCGTCATACCGCCGAGCATGCGGGCCATCCTCCAGCGCTGGGACGCGCCCGATACGTTCGCGCTCGCCGTGCTCGCCGCTCTCGCCATCGCGGTCGCGATGAGCGCGGCCTGGAAGTCGTTTCACGGGACGGCCCACGCCCTCTGGTTCTTCGCCGCCGGACTGGTCGTGGGGCTCAGCCTGCTGGTGGCGCTGTGAGCACCGCGAGCCAGGACCTCGTGCTTCCGATGCGCACGCGCGTGGCGATGTTCATGCGCCTCCTCGCGGTGCAGGGCTCGTGGAACTACGAGTCCCTGCTCGGCACCGGGATCGGGTTCTGCACCGAGCCGGCGCTTCGCGGCATGAGCGGCGGCGTGGACGGCACCGCCTATCGGGAGGCGCTTGCGCGAGAGTCGCGCTACTTCAACGCCCACCCGTATCTGGCGGCGATTGCGGTTGGCGCGCTGGCCCGCGCCGAGCTGGAGGGCAGCCCACCCTTGCAGATCGAGCGCTTCCGGACGGCCCTGTGCGGCCCGCTGGGCTCCGTCGGCGACCGGCTCGTGTGGGCTGGGTGGCTGCCCCTGAGCTCGCTGCTCGCGCTCATGGCGTTCGGCTTCGGCGCCGGGCCTCTGGCCACGGTGCTCCTGTTTCTCCTGGTATACAACGTCGGCCATCTCGGGCTGCGCGCCTGGGGACTCCGCATCGGATGGCGGCACGGGATGCGGGTGGCGGTCGCGCTCGGCAACCCGCTGCTGCGGCGCGGCCCGCAATATGTGTCGCGCGCGGTGGCGCTGCTCGCCGGTATCGCGGTGCCGCTCGCCGTGAAGCGCGTGTACTCGCTGTTCATCCCGGGCGCGTCGCGTGGACACGACGTCTTGCTGCTCGAGACACTGCTCGGGGCCGCGATCGGCGCCGCGGTACTGGTCCGGCTGCACGGCCGCCTGGAAGGATGGCGCTTCGCGCTGGTCGTGCTCGCGGTGCTCACCATCTACGCGGTGCTCGCGCGATGACCGAGCGCTGCGTCCGGATCCTGAACAAGAACGGGCTCCACGCGCGCCCGGCGGCCGAAATCGTGAAGGTCGCCTCGAAATTCCAGAGCGACATCACCATGGTGCGCGATGATCTGGAGGTGAACGGCAAGAGCATCATGGGCGTGATGATGCTGGCCGCCGAGTACGGCGCCGAGCTGCTCGTGCGCGCCAATGGGCCCGACGCCGACAAAGCCGTCGATGCGATCGCGACGCTGATCGCCGAGAAATTCGGAGAGAGCTAGTGGATCGCAAGCTCATCGGCATTCCCGCCTCGCCCGGCATCGTCATGGGGCCGGTACATCTCCTTCTCTGGGAGGTACCCGACGTACCGCACCGTATCATCCCCGACGAGGAGATCAACGGCGAGATCGAGCGCTTCCGTGCCGTGCTCGACCGAGCACGCGAACGGCTGCGGTATGTCCACCAGCATGCGGAGGAGCACGCCGGCGAGAAGGAGGCGGCGATCTTCGAGGTGCAGCTCATGCTGCTCGAGGACACCGAGCTCATCTCCCGCGTCGAGGCGCTGATCAAGCAGAACCTCTGCGCGGAAAAAGCGTTCGAGCTGACGATGCTCGAGTGGCGCCACCACTTCACGCGTGGGACGCCGTGGATGCGGGAACGGATCGGCGACATCACCGACATCCAGATTCGGGTGCTGTCGTTGCTGCTCGGGCTTCCCGACCACGATCCGGTCGACGTGCCCAAGGGCGCGCGGGCGATCCTCGTCACGCACGATCTCACGCCCAGCCTCACCGTGCAGCTCGATCGCGAAGCGATCGCGGCGTTGGCCACCGACGCCGGAACCCGCACCTCGCACGTCGCCATCCTGGCGCGCTCGCTCGGCATCCCCGCCGTGGTCGGCCTGCGCGACGCCACCGCTCGGTTGCGCGGTGGCGAGCTCGCGATCCTCGACGGCGCGGCGGGCACGCTGGCCATCAACCCGACGACCATCGAGACCGAGGCCTACCGGGAGCGGGCGCGCGCCGAAGAAGCGGTGGCTGCCGAGCTCGCGGGCGATGCGACACTCGAGCCGGTGACCCTCGACGAGGTGCGCATCACGCTGCGGGCGAATGTCGATCTCCCGGAAGAAGCGGTCGCGGCCGCGAGGAGTGGAGCCGAGGGCGTGGGGCTGCTCCGCACCGAGTTCCTGGTCGTGGGTCGCACCACCATGCCGGACGAGGAGGAGCAGTATCTCGCGTACCGCCGCGTCGTCGAGCCCTTCGGCTCGTACCCGGTGGTCATCCGCACGTACGACATCGGCGGCGACAAGCTGCCGGTGGGCGGCTTCCCGTCGGAGGCCAATCCCTTCCTCGGGTGGCGCGCGATCCGCGTGTGCCTGGACGAGCCCTCCTTCTTCATGCCGCAGCTCCGCGCGCTGCTCCGCGCCGCGGTACACGGCGACGTGCGCATCATGCTTCCGTTGGTGGTCAGCGTCGATGAGGTGCGGCAGGCGCGCGCGCTGATGGAGGAGGCCGCCCGGGAGCTGAGCGCGGCGGGACTTCCACACCGCGCCGATGTCCCACTCGGTGTGATGATCGAGACGCCGGCTGCCGTCATCGCCGCCGACAGCTTCATCGGCGAGGCCGCCTTCTTCAGCATCGGCACCAACGATCTCGTGCAGTACACGCTGGCCGTGGACCGCGGTAACGCCAACCTGGCCACCCGCTTCACGCCGCTGCACCCCAGCGTCTTGCGGCTCATCCGGCACACCGTGGATGTGGGACATGGCGCCGGCCTGGAAGTCACGGTGTGCGGCGAGATGGGTTCGCATCCCCTCATGGCGTTTGCGCTCCTGGGCGCAGGCGTGCGGCAGTTGAGTGTTGCGCCACGCTCCGTGGCGCTCGTGAAGCACATGCTGCGAAGCATCCGCGTGAGCGACGCCAGAGAGGCGCTCGAGGAGGCAGTCGCGGCCGGTACCGCGGCGCGCGCCGAGCAGGCGCTGCGCTCACGGCTCAGCAGCCTCGTGGGCCACGATCCGCTGCTGCACGAATAGTTGCTCTGGCCACCCGCCACTCGTATCATCAGGACACCACTACCTCCAATGACTTCGAGCGCCGCTTCCGCGCGCGCGCAACAGGGGACGTTTGTGCTCGAGAATTACCTGTTTACCTCGGAATCGGTCACGGAAGGGCATCCCGACAAGATCGCCGATCAGATCTCGGATGCCGTCCTCGATGCCATCCTCGAGGAAGATCCGGCCGCCCGCGTCGCGTGCGAAACCATGGTCACGACCGGCCTGGCCTGCATCGCCGGCGAGATCACGACCAACACCTACGTTCATATCCCCGACATCGTCCGCCGGACCATCGAGGAGATCGGCTACAACGACGCCACCTACGGGTTCGACAGCAAGACGTGCGCGGTGTTGAGCACCATCGACCGGCAGTCACCCGACATTGCGATGGGTGTCGATACCGGAGGCGCGGGCGATCAGGGGATGATGTTCGGCTACGCCACCGATGAGACGCCCGAGCTCATGCCGATGCCGATTCTGCTGGCGCACCGCCTCACGCGCACGCTCGCCGAGCGTCGCAAGAGTGGCGCGCTGCCCTGGCTGCGGCCCGATGGCAAAGCGCAGGTCACCGTGGCCTATCAGGCGGGCGCGCCGGCGCGCGTCGACACCGTCGTCGTCTCCACGCAGCACGCGGAGTCCGTGTCGCGCGAGGCGATCTGCGAGGCGATCATCGACCAGGTGGTCATGCCATCGATCCCCGCCGAGCTGCTCGACGCCAGCTCCTGCCGATTCCACATCAATCCCACCGGGCGCTTCGTGGTCGGCGGTCCTCAGGGTGATGCCGGACTCACCGGCCGCAAGATCATCGTCGACACCTACGGTGGCATGGGCCGTCACGGTGGTGGCGCCTTCAGCGGGAAGGATCCGTCGAAGGTCGATCGCTCGGCGTGTTACGCGGCACGTTGGGTGGCGAAGAACATCGTGGCGGCTGGAATGGCGCGCCGCTGCGAGGTGCAGGTCGCGTATGCCATCGGTGTCGCCCAACCCGTCTCGGTGATGGTCGATACCTTCGGCACCGGCGCCGTCGAAGATCAATGCATCGAGAAAGCGGTCAGCGAGGTGTTCGATCTGACCCCACGCGGGATCATCGAGGCGCTGAACCTGCGTAAGCCCATCTACAAGGCAACCGCCGCCTACGGCCACTTCGGCCGTGAGCCCAAGGCCGCCACGAACGGCCGCGGTGAGATGCACTTCTTCAGTTGGGAGCGCACCAACCGCGTCGACGAGCTCAGGAAAGCGGTTCGCTGAGGGTGCCCGCCGCGGGAGAAACCAACTGAGGGTGGGTGGAGTATCTACAGGTGAGCGGGCCACACGCCAGGCACTGGCCCCTTCCTCGTTGGCGGAGTGAGTATGATCGAAGTAACCGTGGCACGTCTGGGACTCGACAGCGCGTCGAACTCGTACGTCGTGATTCTCCAGGAAAAGGGCGGTGACCGGCTCCTCCCCATCTGGATCGGTCAGCCCGAGGCCGAGTCGATCGTGATGGAGATGAACGGCATCAAGCCGCCCCGGCCGCTGACGCACGACCTCTGCAAGCGGCTCATTCTGGGAATGGGCGGATCGCTGCGTCGCATCCAGATCACCAAGGTCAAGGACAACACGTACTACGCCGAGCTGCACGTGCACCGGGGCGAGGATGTGTACCACATCGATGCCCGGCCCTCCGACAGCATCGCCATCGCGCTTCGACTCTCGGCGCCCATCTACGCGCAGGAATCGCTGCTCACGTCCATCGCCGCCGAGGAGGATGGATCCGACGAGGAACCGTCCATCGCATCGCGCAGCGAGGCGGAGCTCGAGCAGATGCGGCTGAACGCCGAGCAGCTCAAGGAATATCTGGAGAAGATGCGGCCCGAGGATTTCGGCAAGTTCAACCTGTAACCGCCTGATTTCCGTCTCCCCGGTTTACACGGCGCTGGTGACACTCTCCATCGTGGGCCCCAAGGCGGCCGCCCTGAGCGGCCGCCTTCTCGTTCTCTGGGCGGCGCTCGCCGTGCCGATGCGCCTCGGTGCGCAGGACGGCGATTCGATCGGGCGCGCGCCGTCGGACACCGGCCCGCGACTCGTCGCCGGCGAGGTGCTGCGCCCGTCGGGCGATCGCATGCAACCCGTGGCCGGACTCTGGGTCGTGCTCCACCGGGTTGGCAGCGACACGGCCGGACCGGTGGACTCGGTGCGCACCGGACGCGATGGGTCGTATCGCTTCCGCTATCGCGCCGCACCAGGCGACGAGGCGCTGTGGTTCGTGTCCGCCAGCTACGCCGGTATCGCGTACTTCTCGCCGCCGTTGCGAGCCGCCGAGGTCACGGGGGAGGAAGCGCAGGTGACGGTGTTCGACACCACGTCGGCCACGGTCCCGCTCCGCGCACGAGGCCGGCACATCGTCGTGTCCGCCGCGCAGGTCGACGGGTCGCGCGAGATCATCGAGGTGTACGAGCTGTCCAACGACACCACGCTCACCGCGATCTCGGCCGACGATCGCACACCCACCTGGAGCGCCGCCGTGCCATCGTCGGCCGGCGACTTTCGCGTGGGGCAGGGCGATGTGTCACCCGAGGCGATCGCGCACACCAATGGCCGCGTGGTTGCCATCGCTCCGTTCGCGCCCGGCGTGAAGCAGCTGTCGTTCGCGTATCGTCTCCCGGGCGTCGCGTTCCCCCTCTCCATTCCGGTGGAAGGCGAGACGGACGTCCTCGAGGTCCTGGTGGAGGATCCCACCGGTGCGGTGCAGGGCGCGGGACTCGCCGAGGTCGACCCGGTGACGGTGGACGGTCGCACCTTCAAGCGCTTCCTCGCGCAGAACGCGCCAGCCTCCGGTGCGGTGCGCATCGATGTCGCGACGTCGCCGTCGGGCTCGCGCACGAATCTGTACGTCGCGATCGTCGCCATCGCCTTCGGTGCTGCGATGCTCGTCGCGCTGGCCGCCTCGTTCAAGCGGCGAGGCCGGCCGTCGATCGCCGTTCCCGCGACGCACGCGCCGCTCGAACCGGACGGGCCCGCCGAGCAGCTGGCTCGCGCGATTGCCGATCTCGATGCTGCGCTCGCGCGCGATGGAGTCGGCGACGCCGAGCGCGCGGAGCAGCTCACGCGACGCGCCGAGCTCAAGCGCCGGCTCGCCGCCGCGCTTGCTGCCGAACGGCGCGGCGCATAGATTCTCCCACGACAATCGATCTGCGGACGGGAGTTCCGGAAGCCGGTGTGAATCCGGCGCGGTCCCGCCACTGTAAAGGGCAGTAACGTGCGCTCAACACGCCACTGACGTCACGTCGGGAAGGCGAGCGACACGGCCCCAAGCCAGGAGACGCCTCGCGTCCGCGCCACAGTACAGACCCTCGGGGAAGGGGCTGGTGGCCCGGCACGCCATCGCGCGCATCCGGCTCACGGGCATTCCTCCTCGAGAAGGGATGCCCGTTCGTGTATTCGCGCCTCTCGAAGCTGCTCGTGCTCGCCGTCGTCGTCGCGTCGTCCGCGTGCAGCGGTGACAGCGCGCCATCGCGCATCGCCGACCGCGACGACTTCGGCGCTCCGATCGCGACCACCCTGGCCCCGCCGGCGCGCATCGTCTCGCTCGATCCGACCATCACCGAGATGTTCTTCGCACTCGGCGCCGGCGGCCGACTGGTGGGACGCACGCACTGGGACCTCTGGCCGGACTCGGCGCGCTTCGTGCCCGATCTGGGACCCGGCCTTCAACCCAACGTCGAAGCGGTGCTCGCCGTCAGGCCGGATCTCGTGGTGCTGTATGCCGGTGACGACAACCGCGGCGCTGCGCAGCGGCTCACCGCGGCCGGCGTGCGCGTGCTCGCCTTCCGCGTCGACCGCATCGCCGACTTCCGTCGCGTCGCTCGAGCGCTCGGCGCGGTGATCGGCCGGACGAACGCCGCCGACTCGGTGATCGCGTCGGTCGACAGCGCGCTCGAGCGCGTCCGGACGGCGACACGCGGGCTCGCGCGACCATCGGTCTTCTGGCACTCGTGGGACCGGCCGCTCATCACCATCGGCGCGCCGATCTTCCGCAGCGAGCTGGTCGAGATCGCGGGCGGCCGGAACATCTACGCCGACGTCCAGCATCCGTCGCCGCAGGTGTCGCTGGAGGACGTGGTGCGGCGCGACCCGGAGGTGATCATCGCCGCGCCCCATTCGGCGGAGCGCATCCGGAGCGACCCGGCGTGGCAGTCCATCACCGCCGTGCGCACCGGCCGGGTGATGGCCGTGGATGAGACGGCGCTCAGCTCGCCCTCGGTTCGAATGGGACGCGACGCGGCGTTGCTCGCGCGCCTGCTGCATCCGGACATCGACCTGTGAGGCGAGCGCTCTTCTGGCCGGCGGCGGTACTGGCCCTGCTCGTCTGTGCCGTCGCCGGCATCGCGCTCGGCGCCGTGCCGCTCCGGATCGGCGAGGTGGTGTCGGCGCTCACGGGCAACGGCGACGAGACGTCCACGCAGATCGTGCGGACGCTGCGTGCTCCTCGCGTGGCGCTGGCCATGCTCGTCGGCGCGGGGCTCGGCATGTCGGGCGCGGCGTTGCAGGGCACACTGCGCAATCCACTCGCCGAGCCGTACCTGCTGGGAGTCTCGGGCGGCGCGGCTGTCGGTGCAGTCGTCGCCGTCGTGCTCGGGGTGGGCGGCGCCGCGGCGCTTCCGCTCGCCGCGTTCG
>DATFFQ010000092.1:0-15385 GCA_035249955.1 Gemmatimonadaceae bacterium | reverse complement strand
TGGGGCGAGCGAGCTTCGGAGTATCGTTCGAGCGCGCGTGGGAGGCGTGGCGCGACTCCGTGCGCCGCGACGCCCCGTCGATGACGGCGCCGCTGCCGGGGTGGCGCGACCTGACGCGGGCCGGCCGCCTTGCGGCTTACCCGCGCTGGGTCGACTCGAGCACCATCGTCTACGCCGCCAGCACGGGTCGCGAGACCACGGGGGCGTATCGCGTCACGCTCGCGGGCGGCGAGGAGCGCATCGCCCGGCGCAACGACACGGATGTGAATGCGCCCACTCCCGACGGCAGTCTTCTCTTTGCCCAGCTCGAGCTCTCCGACCCATACCACATACGGTCGGACCTGTACGTCGGAACGACACGAGGTGACCGGCGGCTCACTGAGAACGCGCGCCTGACGCAGCCCGACGTTCGCGGCGATGGAGCGATCGTGGCGGTGCGAGCGGCGCCGGCGACGAATCAGCTCGTCATCCTCGATTCGCGCGGTGCCCTGCGTGCCGCGCTCACGCGAGCGGCGCCCGATACCCAGTGGGCGGAGCCGCGCTGGTCGCCCGACGGGTCGCGGCTGGCCGTCACCCGGTGGGTGCGAGGCGGCCATGCGGACGTCGTGGTGCTCGACACGCTCGGCGCACTCGTCAGGCAGCTCACCGCCGACCGCGCGTTCGACAGCTCGCCCAGCTGGACGCCCGACGGGCGACACGTGCTGTTCACCTCCGATCGAACCGGTATCCCCGAGGTGTATCTGGCGTCCGTCGATGACCCATATGCCGGGGCGCGGCGGCTCAGTCACGCGGCCACCGGGCTCTACTATCCGGCGGTGTCTCCGGATGGACGTCATCTCGCTGCCGCGCGCTACGCGCCCGACGGGTGGCACATTGGTGTCGCCCCATTCGACGCCGGCGTGGTCACCGCCGCCTCGGCGTCGCGCATCGGTGCCGAGCTCATGAGCGGCGGCGCGCCCGATCCGCCGCGGGCCGGCGGACCGGTGCGATCGTTCTCGCCGTGGCGCTCGCTCATCCCGCGCTACTGGCTACCGTTAATCGGCGAGCGCTCCGATGGCGGAGTGTCCATCGGAGCGCTGACGAGCGCGACGGATGTGATCGGACGGCACTCGTACACGGCCGAGCTGCTCATCGACCCGGCGAATGGAGAGCACGAGGGCAACGCCTTCTACCGCTACGCCGGCTTCGGGCAGCCGGTGATCGATGTCTATGCCGAGCAGGCGTGGGCGAGGCGCGCGATCTTCGATGCGGACGAGCGCGTCGGCACGCTGAGCGAGCGCGCGCGCACGGTGGGCCTCTCGGCGATCGTGAGTCGGCGGCGCGTGCGCACGGCGGCATGGGTGAGCGCGGGCGGCGAGCTCGAGCTGCTGTCATACTCCGCGTCGCCGGCAAGACTGTTGCCGCGCCTCGATCCGTTCTTCTCATCGTCGCCCCATCTCCGCACCCTGCTCCTCGCGGCCGGTTGGTCGAACACGCGGCGTCCCTCGCTCGCGATCTCGCCCGAGGACGGCATCTCGGTCAGCGTGAACGGTCGCCTGCGCTGGCGGAGCGATGAATCGGGAATGGATCAACGCAGCGTGATCGCTGCCGCCGCCGCCTACAGGTCCCTCGACTTGCCGGGGTTCGCGCACCATGTGATCGCCGGGCGCGCCGCGTGGGGCGCATCGGGCGGCGATTCGCCGCGCTCGTTCAGCGTGGGTGGGACGAGCGGAGCGCCGCTGCCGGTGCTGCCTGGGATCACCGTCGGCCAACGCCGCACGTTCGGGGTGCGCGGATTCCCACCGGGCTCCCGCGCCGGCTCGCATGCCATCGCGGGATCTCTGGAGTACCGCGTGCCGCTCGCGCACCCGAGCGAGGGGGAGGATTTCTGGCCGGTCTTTCTCGACCGCGTATCGGCGTCGCTGTTCGCCGATGCCGGGACGGCATGGACGAGCGGTGAAGCGGCGGCCGGTGCGTGGCTCGTCTCGTTAGGCGCCGAGCTCAACCTGGACGCCGCCGTGCCGTACGACGTACCCTACCGGCTGCGACTCGGCGTGGCCGTTCCCGTGTCGCGCGTCGACGTGCCGCACGCCGGCTCGATCACGGCGTACGTGCGACTCGGTCCCTCCTTCTAGCGCTGTGGCAACTCAACGAGCGAGACTCGCATGCCCATCCATCCCTCGGCGTTCATCCACGAGCGGGCTACGGTGCTGGGAGACGTGACCCTGGGGGCTCGGACCTCGGTCTGGCCGTCGGCTGTGATCCGCGCCGACACGGCCCCGGTAGTGATCGGCAGCGAGACCAGCGTGCAGGACGGGACGGTGATCCACGTCGATCTTGATGTGCCGGTGCACGTGGGCTCGCGGGTGACGATCGGTCATCGCGCCATCATCCACGGCGCGACGATCGAGGACGACTGCCTGATCGGGATGGGCGCGATCGTGCTGAACCACGTGCGAGTGGGGCGCGGCTCGATCGTGGGAGCGGGTGCACTCTGCACGGAAGGAATGGAGATCCCGCCGAACTCGGTGGTGCTCGGCGTACCGGCGAAGGTAGTGCGTGAGACGACGCCCGAGATGCGCGAGCGCATCCAGGCCGGTGTCGAGAGCTACCTGGCCTTGCAGGAGGAGCACCGCCGGGGCAAGCACCAAGCTCACCGGTCCGCGGACGACTGAGCGCCTCGCGACAGCAGGGGAGATCACACCAAGCATCGGACAAGACCGGATAGGGCAGCCGTGTTGATGTGGGCTCGCTCAGTGGCGGGAATGGTGCGGCGGCGGCACGAATCGGCACGGGCTGTGCGGTTCGTGATTCCAAGCAAGCAGCCGCATGAGCGGGCGGGGGGCTTGGAGTTGTGCCGGGTGCAAGAATTTCGGCGCGTCCGCGGCATCGCGTGACTCGCAATTGGAGTGAAGTGGTTGTATATTAAGAAGTTGAGTGCTAGCAGCCGCAGTCGCGGGCGACCGGTTGGAGGGTCGATGAGCAGCGGCCCCGAAGCGCGGGGCGGAAGCTCGCTGGGGCTGGTGGAAAAGGCCCCACGTCGCCGCAAATGTGATGTTGAATTCCGCAAAATGTTGAGCACACGAAGCTTCGCCCACCGCTTGCGCGGACTCACGAACCCCGGTATCCTCAGCGCCCGCGCTTGGTTGTTCTCCCACCGACAGCGGATCCGTTTCACCAATCCCCAAATCGGCGTAGCTTAGCATCACTCGAAGGGAGCGTCATCCATGCAGCCGTCCAAATCCCCTCCGGCCCCGGTGTCATTCAGCAAGAATGCGATCACCGTCCTCGAGCGCCGCTATCTCGTGAGAGATGAGGCGGGGAAACCTACCGAGCGACCGGAGGATCTGTTCTGGCGGGTGGCCACCGTGGTGGCCGAGGCAGACCGGCGCTACGGCGCCAGCGATGGCGCGGTGGAGACGGTGGCCGAGGAGTTCTATCGGCTCATGACGGAGCGGCGCTTCGAGCCGAACTCGCCCACGCTCATGAATGCGGGCCGGCCGCTGGGCCAGCTCTCCGCGTGCTTTGTGCTGCCGGTGGAAGATGCGCTCTCCAACGGGAAGGACGGCATCTACGACACCCTCAAGTCGATGGCGCTCATCCACCAGTCGGGTGGCGGGACGGGGTTCTCCTTCTCGCGTCTCCGGCCCAAGGGCGCGATGGTGCGCTCCACCACCGGCGTGGCGTCGGGCCCGGTGTCGTTCATGCAGCTCTACGACGCCTCCACCGATGCCGTGAAGCAAGGTGGCACACGACGCGGTGCGAACATGGGGATCCTTCGCGTCGACCACCCCGACATCCTCGAGTTCATCACCTGCAAGGAAGACATCACCAAGATCGTCAACTTCAACATCTCCGTTGCCGTCACCGACGCGTTCATGCGCGCGGTGAACGCGGGGACGGAATACGACCTCATCGATCCCACGAGCGGGAAGGTCAGGGGCCGGCTGGACGCGCGCGCGGTGTGGAACAAGATGATCGAGGGGGCGTGGCGCACGGGTGAGCCCGGCTGCTTCTTCATCGATGAAGCCAACCGGTACAACCCCGTACCCCACCTCGGAAGCTACGAGGCCACGAACCCATGCGGCGAGCAGCCGCTCCTCGCGTACGACGTCTGCAACCTGGGCTCGATCAACGTCGGCATCTACGTCAAGAACGGCGAGATGGACTGGGAGGCGTTCAAGCGCGACGTGCACCTGTCCACGCACTTCCTGGACAACATCATCGACGTCAACAGGTATCCGCTCACCGAGATCGATGTCCTCTCCAAGCGCATCCGGCGCATCGGCCTCGGCGTGATGGGCTTCGCCGACTTGCTCGTGCGGCTCGGCGTCGCGTACGACTCGCCCGAAGGCGTGGAGATGGGGCGGCGCGTGATGCAGTTCATGGACACCGAGTCGAAGCGCGAGAGCGAGCGGCTGGCACACGAGCGCGGCGCGTTCCCCGAATGGGCGCGATCCATCTGGGGCCCCGACGACACGTGCGCGCGGGATGCGCAGGGCAAGCGCATTCGTCCCATGAAGCTCCTCAGGAATTGCAACGTCACCACCGTCGCGCCCACCGGCACGATCTCGATCCTCGCCGGCTGCTCGTCGGGGCTCGAGCCGCTGTTCGCCGTCGCGTTCATGCGCAACCAGGCCGGCGTGATGATGCCCGATGTCAACGAAGACTTCGTGGCCATCGCCCGCAAGGAAGGCTGGTACTCCGACGAGTTGATGGAGCGCATCGCCCGCGAGGGGCGGGTGGACTTCCCCGAGGTGCCGGCCCGCTGGCAGCACGTGTTCGTGACCGCCAATCAGATCGCGCCCGAATGGCACATGCGCATGCAGGCGGCCTTCCAGGAACACTGCGACTCGGCCATCTCGAAGACCACGAACTTCGCGCACACCGCCACGGTCGACGACGTACGGAAGATCTACGAGCTGGCGTACGAGCTGAAGGCCAAAGGTGTGACGGTCTACCGCGATGGATCGCGCGACAACCAGGTGCTCTCCACCGGGGCCACCGAGAAAGCGCGTGCCGAGCGCGAGGGTACGGTCGGCGACAAGCGCGCCGTTGCCGAGCTCCACGGGACGCTGGCCGAAAAGGATGCCGAGATCGAGCGGCTCAAGCGGCTGCTGTACGAGTCAGAGGCCGAGAACGCGCAGCGCCGGGCGAAGCGCGCGCGCCCCGATCTCCTGCGTGGTACCACGCGACGCATCGAGACGCCGCTCGGCACGATGTACGTGACCATCACCGAAGACGACCGCGGCCAGCCCTTCGAGGTGTTCATCACACTCGGCAAGGCGGGTGGGGCGGCGATGGCCGACGTCGAGGCGATGGGGCGTCTCATCTCTCTCGCGCTGCGGTCGGGGATTCCCCTCATGTCCATCCACCGCCAGCTGCGTGGCATCGCCTCCGACCGGCCGATTGGCCTCGGTCCCAACAAGGTGCTCTCGGTCCCCGACGCGATCGGCATCGCACTCGAGCACTGGCACCGCGAAAAGCAGGGCGTGCAACAGGAGCTCCTCGCCGATCCCACGCAGCGCTCCGGCGGTGTGCCGGCGCGCGAGCAAATCACCGTTTCCGGCGACAGCGCCGAGCAGACACAGCTCTCGTTCGATGCGTCCGGCTACAGCGAGGCGTTCATGGGCACCTGCCCCGACTGCGGCTCACAGCTCGAGTACGCGGAAGGCTGCGTGAAGTGCCACGTGTGCGGGTTCTCCGAGTGCGGATAGCGGTGCGGTGTGGCGAAGTTCGTGAGAGAGGGTGATGAGAGTGGAGTGAGTGATAACGACCAGGGTAAGGGGCATGAGGTCTGGTGATGACCCCATCGCGCATGTCATGCAATTCACTCTGGCTCCGGTCACTCACTCCACTCTCGTCACCTCTCTCACCCATACACTTCGGCTGGCGCATTGCGGGTAGCCTTTCGCGCTGATCGGCCGCCAGCATGTGCTCAGACTGCCCGTGCCGCGGGGAGTCTCATGCGGGTCGGCGCGCCGCGAACAGCAGGTCGCGATCGTCCGGAAGGCGGGGCTAGCCGCGCGACCGTGCACCGCGCAGCTTAGAAAAGGGAATCGGTGAGGAGGGGGTGCAGATGAAGAAAAAGCATCGAGCCCAGATACCTGATTTCAGCCGCAAGCCGGTCACGCAGCTGCCGGCACAGGACAAGCTCAAGGCTCAGCCGAAGGCACCGGTACCGACGGTCAAGCCTCGCGCGACGTCGGCGAAATCGGGACGGCGCGGCCAGTAGAGCCGGCCGGCACGAAAACGGGGCGCCTGCAAGGGCGCCCCGTCCCGTTACTCACTTCGATCGCCGCGGTCTCCCTGACCCTTCTCGGATTCCGTCTGCGCTTCCCGCCGGCGATCCTGCTCGAGCGAGCGGCCCATGTCGTCCTGCTCCTCGAACCGTCCCTCCTCGTCTCTCCGTACGTACCGCTTGTCGCCTTCCTGGGGCTCGACGAGCTCGCGATCGCGTGCCATGGCTCCCTCCTTCGGCTTGGGGGACAGTCCGGTGCTGCAGATGCCGTGCCCGACCGCGTGTGGGCCCGACGACGCCGGGACCAGTCGTGGTGCCTAACGAGTTGGCGCGAGGGGCTCGCGCACCGCTCCTCCGGCCGGACGCGCGGACCGGCCTGCGTCCCCTCGCTTTCCCGACCGCCGTGGCGCAGCTTTATCCCGGCGCTCAGCCCGGCCGGCACGCCGCGTACGCGGAGGCGATCATGCGAATCTTTGGCAGCCTGCTGATGGCGATCGGGACGTTTCTGATTCTCGCCGCGGTACTCTCACTGGCAGGACCGGAGCTGCAGCGAGGCGGTGTGAATGTCTCGGGGTCGGTGTCATCCTTCGAGTGGACGTTGCTCGTCGGCGTCGTGCTGCTCGGCGCCGGTGCGCTGCTCCGCCGCCGGGGGCGTCGCGATTCCGGCGTCGTTCCGCCAGCCGCTTGACCGTCGCGCCCGGCCATGACCGCGCGTCTCGACAAGCCGATCAAGCGAGAGCTGGAGGTGGACGGTGTCCTGTATACCGTGACCATCGCTCCCGAAGGGGTGAAAATCGCGGAGAAAGGCCGGCGCAAAGGGCAGGTGATCTCGTGGCGCGCGCTGCTGAGCGGCGACGCCGATCTCGCGCAACAGCTCAAGCTCTCGGTGGCGGCCTTCGATCCGGAGCACCACTCGCGATAGCGCCGTCGGAGCTCTCATGTGCGAGCGTTCGGCGGGGTTTGCCGATCATTTCTCGGGGATCGCATCGAGCTACGCGCGCTATCGGCCGGGCTATCCGGCCGCGCTCGGTGAGTGGCTTGCCGCGCGAGCGAGCGCCCGCCGACGCGCCTGGGACTGCGGCGCCGGCAACGGGCAGGTGGCGCTGATGCTGGCCGGCCACTTCGCGCACGTGGTCGCCAGCGACCCCAGCCGCGAGCAGCTCGCGGCAGCGGCGCGCCACCCAGCGATCTCGTACGTCCGCGCCACGGCTGAGCGCGTGCCCTTCGCTGCCGGATCCTTCGACCTCATCGGCGTGGGTCAGGCGCTTCACTGGTTCGATCGGCCGGCGTTCTTCGCCGAGGCGCAGCGGGTGCTTGCGTCGGGCGGGCTGATCGCCGTGTGGTGCTACGGAGTGCTCTCCGTCGAGCCGGCCATCGATCGGCTGCTGCACGAGCTGTACTACGATGTGGTGGGCAGCTACTGGCCGCCCGAGCGCGCCCTGGTCGACCGTGGCTACGCCGACGTGGAGCTCCCATTCGACGAGATCGACGCGCCGCTGCTCGCGGTGGAGCACGGGTGGACGCTCTCCGATCTCCTCGGGTACATCGGGACCTGGTCCGCCAGCATGCGCTATCGGGAGAACACCGGTCGCGATGCGGCCGATGTCATCCGATCACGACTGGAGCGGGCCTGGGGTGATGCCGCGACACGCCGCCTGGTGCGCTGGCCGCTGCACATCCGCGCGGGCTACAGCGCCCGCCGGCGAAGTGCTGGACCACCACCGGTGTGACACGGAGCGCCCGACTTGTCGGGCGAGCTATTTCTGCGCTGGAGCAGCCGTCTTCGGCCTGCCGGACCACTGGTGGCGCGGCTGGTAGGGCATCGCGCGACGCGCGAGGAGATCGGTGTAGTAGGTGATGATCCGGGCGCGAACGGAGGCCTGCGTGTCGCTGGAAGCCGCCTGGAAGGGCGCGTAGCGCTGCTGGTCGCCGGTGACGCTGAACCACCACCAGGATTCCGTGCGCGCGCCGCGTGGTGCCTCGACGGTGCAGGAATACTTCCGGCCTTCGTTCTCGAATTGGAATGCTCCGATCATATGTGCTCCACCAGGTTGAACCTAAATCTACCTGATTTGCGACGTCTTTGCTGGAATCGGGCAAAGTCGCTCGGGGCGCAGGAGATAGCTTGCTCCCATCCCGCACAGGCGTCAGGTTATCGGGAGCCATGCTGGAGATTCGAGGATTGGGCGGCGCGGCCTTCGAGCTCGCGTTGGAGCACTTTCGAGCGGGAGAGCCCGTGCTCTACCGTGGCGTGGAGCTCGTGCTGCATCGCGCCGAGTTCGAGTGTCGCGTGCCGGCGGCGGAGGGATCGCCGGCGCCCACGCCGGCCCGAGCGCTCGAGGCGCTCACCCGGGCGCGCTTTCGTATCGGCGCGCTGCTGGCCAGCGCGCGTCCGCTCGAGGCGTCGGTCGGCAACCGGCCGCACCGGCTCGTACTCGTTAGGCGAGACGGTCGCAGGAAGATCGAGCTGTACGAGCTGCGCGGCGACCGTCTGCGGCGCATGACCGGGAACCCACCCCCAGCATCCGACGGGTGATGTCACGCACCAGTTTCCGGGCGCGTCGGGCTACCACGCGCGCCCGCCGTGAGCCGGCGTGAGACACCACTCGCGCTCCCGACCAACGACACCGCATCCAGTCGCCATGGCCTTCGAGCTCTTCGACACCGTACGCATCGTCAAGCTGCTGGAACCGGAGCGCAACGTCGATGGCTCCGCCCCCATGCCGCCGCAGCCGCGAGTCGGTGAGGTGGGTGCCGTGGTGGAGTGCATCGGGAAGGATCTGTATCTGGTGGAGAACGTCACCGCCGACGGCTTCACGAAGTGGATGGCGGAGTTCATGGGCGCCGAGCTGGAGCTGGTGGAGCGTCCGCTGACGGTCGACTAGTCGGAGAAGGCAGCATGTCACGAGCGTTCGTGAACGAGGACGCCGGCGGCGGGGTGCCGCGCAGGCGCTACGATTTGCCGGCACGCGACGATCCCGGGTTCGACGCCGCGGCGGCGGAGGCCCTGCTGGAAGCGGCGCGCATCGGGGAGACGGGCGATGCGGAGCTGGCGACCGGCTATTACTGGGGCGAGCCTCGGCTGCGTCCACACGTGGAGCGCATCTTGAGGCGCGCGCGTGCGGAGCGAGACGACCGCCTCGAGCAGGTCGCCGAGCGATTCCTGCGCTGACCCGGCCTAACGATATCCGCGATGTCTGATCGATCGCCCATCACGACCGTCGTCCCCTGCCACGCCTGCGATCGCGAGATCTCGGTGATCGCCGAGATCTGCCCGCACTGCGGTGTGCGGCAATTCCAGCGCAACACGGCCGTGATCAGCGAGCGGCGCATCCTCCCGGCCGGCCTGCTGTGCTTTTTCCTGGGTGTCTTCGGTGTCCACCGGTTCTACGCGGGAAAGTTCGGGACCGGCGTTCTCCAGCTGCTCACGCTCGGCGGGCTCGGCCTCTGGATGCTCGCCGATCTCATTCTGATCGTGACGGGGCAGTTCAAGGACGCGGAGGGACGCCGCGTCTCGGAGTGGGTGTAGCCGATGCTGGCGGGGCGCGCGCATCGAAAGACATCGTTAGCGTCGTGATGCGCTCGAACGAGTCGTCCACCTTCAGCGGGAGACCGTACCCATGAAGAGTTCGATGCGAACGATGGTGCTCGGTCTGGCCGTCGCCCTCACCGCCTGCGCGTCCGGGCAGCAGCGCAACGACCTGCCCACCAATCGCGGGATCATCACCGCCGAGGAGCTGAAGTCGGCCACGGCCGCCAACCTGTACGATGCGGTACGCAAGCTGCGCCCGGAGTGGCTCGAGCGGCGGCGCGCCGCGAGCCTGCGCCAGGAGGTGGAGCTGGCCGTCTACCACGACAACATGCGCGTGGGCGGTCCGGATGCACTTCGCTCGATCGAGATCGGCGCCGTGCGCGACGTGCGCTTTCTCAGTGCGAGCGAGGCGCAGGGGCGGTTCGGCGTCGGCCACCCGATCGGCGCCATCGTCGTGAGGACGAGAGGGGGATAACGGTGATGCGGCAGGCGGCCGTCGCGGCGCTCGCACTGCTGTGGCTGGCGGGCTGTGGTGGCAGACAGCGGAGCTTCGACTTCGCGGCGCAGCGCGAGCCACGGCCGCTGCCGAGCAATCCCGAGCCCCTCTATCCCGCCGAGCTCGTGCGCGAGCGCCTGTCGGGGACGGTGCGCATGCGATTCGTGGTCACCGATTCGGGCACCGTCGACACGAGCACCGTGGAGATCGTGCAGGCGAGCCATCCACTGTTCGAGCGCTCCGCTCGTGACATCCTGCCCAGATTGAGGTTCCTCCCGGCCGAAGTGGAGGGTCGGGCGCCGGATTGTCGCACCGACGTCATGGGGCGTCGTATCTGCGGCGGTGGCAGGCGCGGCCGTCCGGTGGCGCAGGAGGCGGAGATCGTCTTCGAGTTCAGTCCCCCGTCATCGACCGGATCGGGTTAGCACCATGGAGCATGGCAGGCTCGAGGCGATCTGGCTCAAGCGGGCGCGCCGAGGGAAGATGGATCCCGTGCCAGCCGCCGACCTGAGAGCCGGGAAGGGGCTGGTTGGCAACGCCGATCAGGGCCGCAAGCGGCAGGTGACGGTGATCTCGCGGGAGCGGTGGGACGCGTTGATGTCGCAGCTGCAAGCATCCCTCGAGCCTTCAGCGCGACGCGCGAATCTCATGGTGAGCGGTGTCTCGCTGGAGGAATCGCGCGGGCGCGTGCTGCAAATTGGCGCATGCCGCATTCGCATCGGCGGAGAGACGCGGCCGTGCGAGCGCATGGACGAGGCGCTGCCGGGGCTGCGTGACGCCATGCGACACGACTGGGGTGGTGGTGTGTTCGGTGAGGTGCTCGACGACGGAGCGATCGCGGTGGGCGATCGGGTGCACTGGCTGGAGTAACATGGGCGCACAGGTCGAGTATCTGCGGCGATTGTGCGAGCACATGGCGTGGGCCGATGACCTGGCGATCAACGCATTGCGCAACGCCGGTCGCGTTCCTCCGCAGGCGCTCGAGATCATGGCGCACATCCTCGGCACAGCGCACGTCTGGCTCACCCGGCTGCAGGGACGTCCGCGGACGGTGGCGGTGTGGCCCAACTTGTCAGTACAGGAGTGCGCGGCGCTCGGCGGCGAGCTGCGCGACGCGTATCGGCGCTTTCTGGACGAGGTCGATGAGGGCGCCCTCGAGCGGAGCGTGCACTACCGCAACAGCGCCGGCGATGAGTTCGACTCCACGATCGGCGACATCCTCGTGCACGTGTTCATGCACGGCTCGTATCATCGTGGGCAGGTGGCGCTGCTCGTTCGCGCTGCCGGTGAGGAGCCCGCGCCCACCGACTACATCGCGTTCGTCCGCGGCGCGCCAGCAGCGACACGCCACACGTCACGGTAGGGCGAGCGCTGCCCGCGGGCATCGAGACCGGGCGATACCCGCGGTGCAGTGCGCTCAGCGATCGCAGAGAGGAACGCCTGCCTCGGTGGGGTGTGCGCCGACGCGATCGGTCGTGACCTGCGAGGGGAAGTCGCGCGGGTCGCCCACGTAGATCACACAGCTCGCGCGCAACTCGCGACCGCGCACCCGATAGATCGCGCGAGCCGTCCATGAGCGCCCGCCGGCGTGCACGACCTGCAGCATGATCGAATCCCGTGGCGTCACGCGCGACGCCGGCTTCATCCCGAGGGCGCCGAGGTCCGTGGTGTACGTGCCATGGTCGGCATGGTAAGCTTCCTGACTCACGACCAGCCATCGCAGGCGCGAGCGCATCTCGCCGATGGGCAGCTCGGCGCGCGCCGAATCGGCGTGGTTGGCGAAGCTCACGAGACGCGCGCTCTGTGCACCGGCCGGGTGCGTGGCCAGGGCGCCGAGCGCCGCGGCCAGCGCGGGAACGAGAAGGAGTCGAGAACGCATTGGTCCTCCGGGGGGAGGTGGGGACGGTGTCGACATCGAGGCCACCATTGATCACGACGATCGCACACCCCCCAGCGTCGCGCGGGTGTAAAGGAATGTCGCAGCCATGACGATCACATCTCGATCCGACCTCGAGGGACTTGCACAGGTGGGGCGGCTGGCCGCTCTTGCGCTCCGGGAGATGCGGAACGCCGTGCGACCCGGTATCACGACCGCGGAGCTCGACCGGGTCGGCGAGCGATTCCTCACTCGACACGCGGCGCGCTCCGCGCCGCGCATCACCTACGGGTTCCCGGGCTTCACCTGCATCAGCGTGAACGACGAGATCGTGCATGGCATTCCCGGCGGGCGCCGGCTCGAGCCGGGCGATGTGGTGAAGCTCGACGTGACGGCCGAGCTCGACGGCTACGTGGCCGACTCGGCGCTCACCGTCGTGGTGCGGCCCGGCCGGAGCGAAGGGAGCCGGCTGTACCGGTGCGCGCAGAGCGCGTTCGCGCAGGCCATGCGTGCCGTTCGTGCCGGCTCTCCAGTGTCAGGGATCGGGCGCGCCGTGGAGCGTGAGGTGAGGCGGTGGGACTACCACGTCATCCGTGAGCTGAGCGGACATGGCGTAGGACGCACCATCCACGAGGCGCCCGAGGTACCCAACTGGGACACCGGTGACGAGTCACCGCTGCTGGAAGCGGGGATGGTGCTCGCGGTCGAGCCTCTCGTGTCCACTGGAAAGGCGGGAGTCGTGGAAGACGCCGATGGGTGGACGCTGCGTACCCGTGATCGCAGTCTGGCCGTGCATCACGAGCACACGGTGGTGGTCACGCGCGGCGCGCCGATCATCGTGACACTGGCGGCGTAGAGCGAGCGCGTGTCCATTCGCACGGCCCGCCTCGTACTCGTACCCAGCACGGCCGAGCTCATTCGCGCCGAGCTGAGCGGCGCCGATGAACTCGGTCGCCTGCTCGGCGCGCGCCGAGCAGGCGATTGGCCACCCGATCTCTACGACGAGTCGGCGATCACGTGGTGGCTCGGGTTACTGGAGGGCGACGCCGAGAGCGCGGGGTGGTGCTCGTACTACTTCGTGCTTCGTGCAGGCGAGGTGGTTCCGGTGCTGATCGGTGCGGGCGGTTACAAGGGCAAGCCGCGCGACGGTGTGGTGGAGATCGGCTACTCGATCGTGGCCAGTCATCAGCGACGAGGGCTCGCCTCCGAGGCCGTCGCCGGCCTGGTGAAGAACGCCTTCGACTTTCCCGAGGTCGCGCGGGTCATCGCGCAGACGCTTCCGGAGCTCCGGCCGTCCATCGGCGTGCTCGAGAAGAACCGCTTTCGCTTCGTCGGCGATGGCTCGGAGCCCGGCGTCATCCTGTACGAGCTGACCCGCGCCGAGTATCGTCCGGTGATGCCTGCGCAGGCGCGCTAGGTCGTGAGGTCTCCCATGTGTCGCCTCGTTTCGGCCGCCACCCGATCCGATTCGTGGTGGAGCGGAGGACCGGCGGCCTGGCAGAGCGCCTCCAGTCGCGGCGAGTCGAGGGCGCGCCAATCCTCGGGGTACGGGCGCAGGCGCTTGAGCAGATGCTCGCCCCCGGAGGTGAGCTCGAAGGTGAGGTGGGCCGGTGAGTCGTCCACTACACGGTCGTCGAACTCGATCCGGCTGGCCGGCACCTCGTACACGGTCCACGTGAGCCCGCGCGAGTCGGTGAAGGTGACGAGTGTCGGCATGCCTGCTCCTCCGGGTGCTTGGCCGCGGGCGCTCCTGCTCCGCCAAGCATACCAGGGGTGACGGAGGCTGTCCAACGGTGACCGCCGGCGCGGGTAGTGGAGCGAGTCCGTCGCCGCGTATTCGTGATGCATCGCCTGACGACTGCGCGGCGATCTCGGATCTGCTGGCACAGCTCGGTCACCCGACGCCGGTTTCCGACCTGCGCGCGCGCCTGTCGCAGCTGGGCCAGGCCGCCCCGGGCGACCGCGCCCTCGTCGCCGAGGTGAACGGGCGCGTGTGCGGCTTCGTGACCACGCACCTCACCACCGTGCTGCACCGCGCCGGTCCGGTGGGGCGCATCACCTCGCTCGTCGTGTCCGACACGGCCAGAGGCACAGGTGTCGGACGGGCGCTGGCGCAGGCGGCCGAGCGCATTCTGGTGGACCAGGGGTGCGTGCGGATCGAGGTAACGAGCGGCCGGCAGCGCGACGGTGCGCACCGGTTCTACGAGCGGCTGGGGTACGAGGATCAGGGCATCCGCTTCGCGAAGCCGGTGCGCCCGCGATGAGCGCGCGGCACGCGGAGTACACGAGGGACGGACTCGTCGTGTCGACCGATCCGCGGCGGCTCGACGTTGATGCGATCCACGCCTATCTCACGCGGTCGTACTGGGCGCGCGGGATTCCGCGCGCCCTCGTCGCGCGATCGCTGAATCATTCCTTGTGCTTCGGTTTGTACGAGGGAGCCCGGCAGATCGGCTTCGCGCGGGCCGTGACCGATCGGGCGACCTTCGCGTACCTCGCCGACGTGTACGTCCTGGAGGAGTATCGCGGGCGAGGGCTGGGAAAGTGGCTGGTGGAATGCGCGATGGCGCACCCCGAGCTTCAGGGTCTTCGCCGGTGGGTCCTCGTGACGCGCGATGCGCACGGCCTCTATCGGGAGCTCGGCTGGTCGCCGCTGGGCGATCCGAGCTCGTACATGGAGATCAGGGTGCCTAACGCGTACGCGCCGACGGGTGGGTCATGAGCGCGACGCGAGCCAGCGCCGGTGAGAGCCGTTACGAGCGCATCTACCGTGTGGTGCGGCGCATTCCGCGCGGGACGGTGGCGACGTACGGCCAGATCGCGACGCTGGCCGGGCTCGACGGCCACGCGCGGCAGGTGGGTTACGCGCTGCACGCGCTGCCCGCGGGCACGACCGTGCCGTGGCACCGGGTGATCAACGCGCAAGGGAAGGTGAGTCTGCGCGCTCGGTTTGGTCCGGCGCTCGAGCAGGAGATGCGCCTTCGCGCGGAGGGTGTGCGATTCGACGCCGCGGGACGGGTATCGCTCGAGCGATTCGGGTGGAAGAGCGGGCGCAGAGCGCGGGCTGTGAGAGGGGGTTGAGTTCGCCGGTACGCGGGTGAATAGTGCGAAAGGACAGGGGTGAGGGGCGACGGATCAGGGCGAACGCACGCTGTTTCGACGTTTCGGTAGTCGAAGATCGGTTCCTTGGGGTGTAGGTCAACTGGCAGACCGCCGGACTGTTAATCCGGAAGTTGGTGGTTCGAGTCCACCCGCCCCAGT
>DATFFQ010000091.1:0-66554 GCA_035249955.1 Gemmatimonadaceae bacterium | reverse complement strand
CTCGAGCACGTAGCGCACCGGGAAGGCGCGCGCGATCTGCGCGGTGCCATCGCGCGAGCCGTTATCCACCACCACGACCTCGACGCGGCCGGCCGGGTAGTCGGTCGCGAGCAACGAGACCAGGCACGAGCGGAGGGTCCGCTCCCCATTCAGCACCGGCACCACCACCGACATCGAAGGGAGCGCTTCGCTGGTCATGGTGGCTACCGCTGCGTGTGACGTGACTTTATTCGGCGAGCGGTAGCTGCGGATCGAATGGGTGCAGGCTTACCTGGTTCAGTGGCTCGTCGTGCTTGAGCAGGACCGGGTCGGAGAATGGCCTGGTCTTCACTGAGGTGCGCGAGCCAGCCCACGCCTCACCCGTCGTTACGGCCGCAGCGTGCTCGGCGGCCAAGACCAGTCGCTCCTCCAACAGTGCGTTTACGAATCGTGCGACCGCGGCACTGGCTCTTTCAGCAGAAACATCGAACATCGCTGTGAGCGCTGTCCCGATCTCGGGGGCACCATTCGCCGGCTCGATGCGGCGCCACACCTCCACACCCACCAGGTCGAGACTGTAGTAGAACCCGTTCTCCATATTGAGCAGCACCGCGCCGTCCTCGAGCTCGGTGTAAATCACCTCAGGGTTCTTTGCCACGGCGGTCATCGCGGGCCCTCGGCGTTAGAGTCGCTCTCTCGAGGAGGCCCACGGGCGAAAGGACCAAGGCTCCCCTCGTTTCGGAATCAGCTCGGCCAGTTGGCGAGAGTACGTTGCTCCGCCCGTGGACCCCGGGGGTCCGGCAGAGGCGCAAGCTCGATACCTGCTAAAGAACACCACGGCGCGACCTTATCCCGCGCCAAGCGCCCCAAGTAACCGGCGAGCGCACTGCACGATAGCGAGACGCGCAATTTTCGCGCGAACGCCTGCCCGCGTCCGCTCAGGGTTCGCGCGTGCCGCGAGCCGCAACAGTGTCGCTCCCGTACGACAGGTGCGTCAACCCGCCACGCTCGAGGTCGCGTGTGCTAGCAGTTCCTCCACCCGAGGCGGGATCTCGGATAGATCGCGCCCCAGCTCGAGCCAATACGCTGGAACTCGCTCGACCAGCCTGGAAAGCTGGTGGAGCCCCTCGGCGATGGCCGCGTGAGGGACCATCATCATCGAGCTCGGTGCCAGGCGCAGCACCGCGTCTGTCTTCGCGGCAAGGCGCCACTTCGTGGTCTCATCATGCACCACCCGCGGAAGGGCGAGCGCGGTGATCGCGGTGCTGCTGTCGAGCCGCGCTGCTGCTATTTGCGAGAGGAAGATCAGCGACTTGTCCTCTCGCGGTGGCTTCCCCGGGATCGCCGCGCCGACGAGAGATGGGAAGAGGCGCAAGTGCTCGGGCTCGAGGTGAGTAGAGGAGTAGAGGCTATGGCCAACATAGCTCTCACCTCCGTCCACCGGCTCCAGTCCCACGTAGTCGTCGGCCAGATAGCTGAACCCTGCCAACATACAGGTCAGCGCCACCGTCGATTTGCCGGACCCGCCTGGTCCCCCGAGCAGGACGCCGTGCCCGTCTTGGGCCACGAGTCCGCCGTGCAGTGCCTGCACACCGCGGTCCATATGCCAGAGGAGTAGCTGCGAGTGCAGTGGCCGCCCGAGCTCGTACTGAGTGAGATGCTGGCTGTCGCCGATCCAGCCGACAATGCGCTCCTCGTGCCTGTCGAGCGCGATCCAGCTTTGCGCCTTTCGGCGCGAGAGCCAGCGACCATCGGATGACCTGCCGATCGCCGCACGCATGTCAGGATCGGGCCAGGGCTCGCACCCCTCACAGCCCACCCCCGTGCTCGCGCCCTCCCACAGATCGATCTTGAGCTCTGGTTCTTGGCCAGCTGCCTCTCTCACCTCCAGGTGAGCGAACGGTCGCGCGAGGCACTCGGCCATCGAGCGCCCCACGATTCTGAGCCTCGCCGTCCGGCCCGCAAATGTAATGAAGCGTGTGCTCACTTCCGCGGCGCAGACGTTCTCCGCGCTTTCAAAGGCATTTGCCAGGTGCCGGTAAACCCGCTCTCCGTCGAGCGTAACGCGAGCAGACTGTGGCTGCTCAGGCATCATTTCTCGATCCCGGTCGGTAACCAACTCGAACGCGCAGTGAGCAGCGACGCCGTCGCACGCAGATACAACCATACGTGATAGCCCAACAGCTTGAGGACTGCAGACGCCGCGACCCCGCGCGCTGGTAGCTGCTCCGCTGAATCGTGTCCTCTCCACAGCCATTGGAGCGGATCCTCGGCACCCATCATCAATCGATGCAGATACGTGCGTCTGTCGCGCCACCGGCTCATCGACCAGAGATAGAGGTACGGTTGGGCCGGGGTCACGGCTCGCGCGTGCTGGCGCAGCAAGGAAGATGCAGGGCGATACACCCTCAAGTGGACGCGACTTGCGCGAGGCAGGCGTAAGCGCGTCAGCACGTCATCCGGCAGCTGTGTTCCGAGGAGCGTACTGGCGAGACGCAATGTGAGCCCCAGCGCGGTCTCCAGGCCGAGGGATCGCGCGGCGTCGGCGAGGTAGTCCCAGTCGAGTGGCGGTGTAGAGTGGACGACCCGATCGACATCCACCAGACGACAGATGTGCGAGAACCCCTCGTCCACGTTCTGGCTGGATAGATGCAGCAGCATGTCTTCAGATGATGGTATCCGGATCGATTTGCCCCGGCGCACCTGCGTTACCCTCGACCGATGCAGGAACGCCTGCGGGTCTAGACGAAACGGTGACCGAGGGGCCCTCAGCGCCCAGTGCACCTCCACGAGAAACCCGTTTGGGTGCCCCATCGGGATGTGAAAGTGGTGCTCGCGATAGGCGTTCGAGATGTCCAGTCGAGGCGCGCGATACCCGCACGCTTCGAGACAGCGAAGGCTCTCATCGATTTCACACGGCTTGACGAGCAGATCGAGATCCCCCACCGGCCGTTCCATGGGTTCCCCGTATACCGTCGCGCGTAGTGCGGCGCCCTTCAGCATCACTGGAGAGATCCCATTCCGCTCGTGCGCGCTGGTCACGCGCTCTCGCTCGAGATCCCACAAAGCCGCCTCCCGACGCAGACGCGCGATGTGCGCCAGAAACGCATCCGTCGGCTGGGGGAGCGAGGATACCCGAGACTCGCGCTCGAGGGCAGCGAGCACGAGCCCGAGCACGCGGTGCCGCCGAGCGAGGGAGAGGAACTCTGATCTGAACTTCGGGTCGTCCAGCAGCGCCGGCCGCCCAAACGATTCCACTGTGGGCACGTCACGCCGGCAGAGCGTCAGCAGCAGCAGTTGTCGGGAATCCAGTTCCGCGGAAGCACGCAGCGCGCTTGGCAGCTCGCCCATTCGACGCTTCGCGTCCTACACCGCGAGCCCCAGCTCGAACGTCGCCGCATATCTCTCTCCGGCTTCGCGAACGGGGAGAATGAGCTGCGAGCCACCCGACCGACGAAAAATGCCATCCCGGTCGTTGCGCACGGTGCGTTCGCCGTTGGTCCGGTATGGATCGCGTGTGAACACGCGGTCAGTGAAGGCATCGTCGAAGTACATCTGCGATGTGAATTCGTATCCGCGCTGAGCGGCTGGATTGGTGCGCACCTTAAAGTGGATGTGCACCGTGCGTCCCTGGTACCAACCCGGGTAGATGGTTGTGAAGCGCGCCGTGCCCTGCGCATCGGTGAGCTGATAGCCGCGCAGGAACTTCTGACCCACGGTGTTGAACGCAGGGTCTGCCACGTCGGAGTACACACCAGCCGCGTCGCACTGCCACACGTCCACCTGCGCACCCTGGATGGGCGTGCAGGCGCCATTGGCGACGCGCGAGACGACGAGGGCGAGCGCCAGCGGCACGCCGGGCCGCGCGGCGCCAGTGCCGGGGTCGGAGCGGATGTCGCTCCGATCGAGCTTCTCATCCACGAAGTAGGGACCTTCGGTCTGCTCCGGCCGGACGACGCATGCCGGGACGACACTTCCTGCCGCTCCGGCGGTCTGAACGGCCGCTTCGTCGCTGCGACCGTCCCCCGGTCGGCACCCCACGATCATGGCTGCCCCCGAGGCACCGAGCAGCACGAGCGCCTCACGGCGCGAGACAATGCGGCCTATCGTGCGATCGTCGCTATCCATTGTCTCGGCTCCGGGTGCCATCGTTAGTGCGGCCCGCCACGCGCCATGCGTTCTGCGCCAAGCGCCACGCGTTTCGCGGAAAACGCCACGCGCCAATCATGGCGCCAGGCACGGCCATACGCCAACTTTGATGCGTCGGTTCTTGCATCAAACCAGGGCTGCGTTCCCCTCGGACGGGGCAACGAAGCCCTTTGTCAGGCGCCTGACACGCGAAAAGTCGGTTGAGCGATTCCTCGCACCACACCAGTAACGAGACGCCGAGCCACGCCCCAGGCGTGGCAGCGGACGCCGGCAGCAATGTCGGCGTCCGGCAGCAGTACGCTCCCTCCATGGTGGAGCGGCTGCATCGCCTGCTCGTCGAGCACGTACGCGACTACGCGATATTCGCGCTCGATCCCGGTGGGCACATCGTCTCGTGGAATGCCGGTGCGGCCAGGATCAAGGGCTACAGCACCTCCGAGATTCTCGGCAAGCACTTCTCCATCTTCTATCCACCAGAAGACATAGCGGCCGATAAGCCGGGCTTCGAACTCGAGGTCGCCACCCGTGAGGGGAGGTTCGAGGACGAAGGGTGGCGCCTCCGCAAGGATGGCACTCGCTTCTGGGCGAACGTCGTCATCACCGCGCTGTTCGATACGGACGGCTCGCTCATGGGATTCGGCAAGGTCACGCGAGATCTCACCGAGAGGCGCGCCACGCAGCTGCAGGCCATCGAGGACGCCCGGCGCCTCGCTTCCGCCGAGTCGGCCAACAAGGCCAAGGCGGAGTTCCTCGCCGCCATGTCGCACGAATTGCGCACGCCGCTCAACGCCATCGGCGGCTACGCGCAGCTGCTTGCCACCGGACTCGGCGGCCCCGTGACCGAGGAGCAGCGCGCCTACCTGGAGCGCATCCGGCGGAGCCAGCAGCACCTGATGGCGATCATCACCGACCTGCTCAACTTCAGCCGAATCGAGGCAGGGCAGCTCTCCTACGACATCCAGCGGGTGCCGCTGGGCGAGGTGCTCGAAGGCGTGCTGGGTATGGTGGAGCCTCAGCTGCTCGCGAAAGAGCTCACGCTCGAGGCCAATCCGATCGAGAAGTCGGTCACGGCGCTGGCCGATCGGTCGAAGGTCGAGCAGATCCTCATCAACCTTCTCTCGAATGCGCTGAAGTTCACCGAACCCGGTGGGCGGATCACGGTGTCGTACTTCGCGGGACGCGACCAGGTGGGCGCCGTGGTGAGAGACACCGGCATCGGCATCCCGGACGACCGACTCGAGGACATCTTCGAGCCGTTCGTTCAGGTTGGGCGCTCACTCACCTCCGCGCACGAAGGAACGGGACTCGGGCTGGCGATCAGCCGCGACCTTGCCCGCGGGATGGGAGGCGACCTGACGGTGGACAGCGTGCTCGGCGAAGGGTCGGCGTTCCGACTCACGCTGCCGATGGCGCCCTAGAGTCTCGGCCCCTCGCGCTCGGAGGTCAGGCTGGTCACACCCCGCAGGTCGCGCCCGCTGTAATACGCATCGAGCGCGGTATCGAGCGCGCGGTCGTGCAGCGCTTCCTGCAGGCGCCGCTCGCGCGCTTCCGACAGCGAAAGGCATCGCTTGAGGATGATGACGAGCTGCTCGGGAGAGGTGCCCTGCTGCCGAGCGCTGGTGGCGAACTCGCGAAGTGCCTGTCGCAGCTCGGGTGAAGAGGGGTCGCCGGCCTGGACTGCCTTCAGGAGTGCCGAGCGAAGCGGGCCGTCTGGGGGCGGCAGGGAGCGTTCCGAAGCGTCTGCTGGCATATCGACCTCCTCCTCACGGCGTCGTGAGGCTCGGATGGGCGCAAGCAGCGCGTCCGAATACGGCCTGATGTCGCACAAGATACGTGCTGCACCGTACGAATCAAGCTACCGCAGCGCACCGTTCGGGTAGTACTCCCACACCAGGCACTCCTGGTCGCTCACCCTGCGGACGCGGTACAGCGCGCCGCCGAGCATGACCGTACGCTTCCGGCGGAGAATGCGGACCCGGTCGCCATCGCGGGGGCCGCCCAGGCACTCGTAGACCACGGTTCTCATCGTTCTGGCCATCGGTGGTTGACGAACGAGCCCGGCGCCGGGGAACAGCCGGGCAAACCGGAGGGTGTCTTCCCATCGCCGTAGGGGCCGCTAAGTTTGCGACCGATCCGGGTCGGCCAGGGGTGGTGGATCGGGACGGCGGTTGGCACGGCGCTGCATAGTCGGAGATGCAAGCAACCTACAATCCCACTCTGGTCGCGCTGTCGGTCCTCATCGCGACCATCGCTTCCTTCGTCGCCCTCGACCTGGCCGGTCGAGTAACGGCGGCTCGCGCAACTCTGCGGCGCGCGTGGCTCGCCGGCGGCTCGCTCGCCATGGGCATCGGCATCTGGAGCATGCACTTCGTCGGCATGCTCGCGTTCGGGTTGCACGCCGGTGGGCGCGACGTCCCGACGGCGTACGACATCCCACTCCTGGCGCTGTCGGTGGTGGTCGCCATCGCTGCCTCCTGGGTGGCTCTCATCGTGGTCAGCCGCAGGGAGCTGCCATGGCCGGCGCTGCTGATCGGTGGACTCGCGATGGGCGGTGCGATCGCCGGGATGCACTACATCGGCATGGCCTCGCTTCGCATGTCGGCGCACCTCGCGTACAGCCGGCCACTCGTTGTGGCGTCCATAGCGGTCGCGGTTGCCGCCTCGTTCACCGCGCTCACGCTCGCATTCCGGTTCCGGTCGGACGAGTCGCCTTCCGGCCACCGCCGTCGGGCCATCGCGGCAACGGTCATGGGTGCGGCGATCGCCGGCATGCACTATACGGCAATGGCCGCGGCGCGCTTCGACCTGCCGACGCTCGACCTGCGCGTTCACTCTGATTACGTCCTCGCCACGTCCGGGCTGGCCGCGGCGGTCGTCGCCTCGACACTGACGATACTCGCCCTTGCGCTCACTGGCGCGATGATCGACCGGCGACTGCGGCGGCGGCTGGCGCATGCCCGGGAGAACGAGAGGCTCTACCGCCTGGCGGAGTCGGCCAGACTGGAGGCGGAGCGCGCCAATGCGCGTCTCATCGAGCGTACCGCTGAGCTCGAGGTGCGAATCGCCGAAGCCGCACGGGCGCGCCAGGCGGCTGCCTTTCTCGAAGAGGCCAGCCGCATTCTCACCGGCACGCTGTCGGATCAGCGCATGCTCTCCACGCTCACGCGGCACTGCGTGCCACCGCTGGCCGACTACTGCAGCGTCGACATGCTCACCACCGATGGTCGCATCGAGCGTGTCGAGACATCGCACGTCGATCCGGCCAAGGAGCGCATCGTTCGCGATCTCTGGCAGCGGTATCCCTACGAGCCGGAGGATCGTGTCGGAGTCCCCGAGGTCCTGCGCACCGGTGAGCCGCTGCTCGTCGAGTCGTTCGGTGAGGAGGCGATCGCAGCGTTCGCCCGTGACGACCAGCACCTGCGCCAGTTGCTCGTCCTCGGGCCGAAATCGTTCATGTGCGTGCCTCTGGTTGCGCGCGGGCGCGCGTACGGCGCGCTCTCGTTCGCCATGTCGGATTCCGGACGTCGCTACACACAGGCGGATCTCGAGGTGGCGTGCGAGCTCGCTCGCCGCGCGGCGACGGCGGTGGACAACGCGCGGCTGTTCGCGGCTGCCAAGCGCGCGCGGGCGGATGCGGAGGCAGCCAACCGCGCGAAGTCGGAGTTCCTGGCGACCATCAGTCACGAGATCCGCACGCCGATCAACGCCATCCTCGGCTACGCGCAACTCATGGAGCTCGGCATCTCCGGGCCACTGACCGGCGAGCAGCGCGAGCAACTGGCGCGGATCCGGCTCAACGGGCGCCACCTCTCGGCGTTGATCGACGACGTGCTGGATTTCGCGAAGATCGAGGCGGGGGAGATGCAGGTCGCGCGCGCTCGGCTCAAAGCCGACGATGCGGTGGAGGAAGTGCTGGCCCTCATCCGGCCGCAGGCAGCAGCAAAGGGGATCGAGCTCGCCACCCGCAGTCTCGAGCCAGGCGGACTCACGTATGTAGGTGACGGCCGGCGGCTACAGCAGATCCTCCTCAACCTCCTGTCGAACGCGGTGAAGTTCACCGACTGCGGCGGTTCCATCGTCATCACGAGTGCCCGTGGGTTCGAGACGCCTTCCGGGATCGCTCTGGGCGCCGGCGAGTGGACGCGCATCACGGTCGAGGACACCGGAATCGGGATACCCGCGGCGACGCTCGAGCGCATTTTCGAGCCATTTGTTCAGGGGGAATCCGGCTACACGCGGCGACGAGGAGGGACTGGGCTCGGCTTGTCGATCAGCCGCCGACTCGCCCGAATGATGGGCGGCGAGCTGATGGTGGAGAGCCGAGCGGGGAAGGGCTCCAGGTTCACGGTGTGGCTTCCCAGCGGCGCCGGCGCCGTCACGACGACCACCGGATACGCGCAGCCGGTCGAAGAACAGCCTCGTACCGCCTAACGCGCCTCGCGCCGGCGCTCCTCGGCGCGGTAGTACTCATCGAGCGCGCCGGAGAGTACCTGATCGCGCAGCGCACGCCTGAGCGCTGCGTCGACGTCGTCAGTCACCCGCGACGCGAGGACCTTCACGGCGATGACCAACTCCTGCGGCGACGCGCCGGATTCGCGCTCGGCCGCGCCATACCGACCGGCGGCACGGCGAAGCTCGGGCGCGTGAGGGTCGTGCGCCAATGCAGCGCGCGAGATGGCGCCTCGCAGCTCTTCTGCTGCTTCCGCGCGGGACAGACCGGACCGTCGTTCTTCCATAGTCCTGGCAACCACGTCCTTGCTGGCAACTCGAGGACGACCGGCAACCTCTTTCGACACCACACGACGCCGTGTGTTTCGTCCCATCCACGTCTAACGCGCGACACGCGCTACCGCAAAGTATGCGCCCGCGCGGAGGGTCGAACGACCACGACGTGCTCCTCGCCGTCGTCGGTGAGCGGCAGCGTAGGTGTATCCAGGAGCCGGCCGTCGAGCGTCATCTCCAGCCCGCCGTCGCTCGCGGCATGCGGGTTCTCGATCGTGATAGTATATGCCGTACGCCGATAGCGATACACCATCTCGTACCCGGGCCAATCGCTAGGCACGCATGGACGCACCTCGAGCGTCTCACCGCGCTTCCGGAATCCGAGAATGTTCTCCAGACCGACCCGGTACATCCAACTCGCCGACCCGGTGTACCAGGTCCATCCGCCACGGCCCAGGTGTCCCGCCGCGCTGTACACGTCGGCCGCCACCACGTACGGCTCCACCTTGTAGATCGCGGCCTCGTCGGGGGTGCGTGCGTGCATGAGCGGATTGAGCATCTGGTATAGCTGAAAGGCGCGGTCGTTGTCGCCCCGGAGCGCCGTCGCGAGCACCGTCCACAGGGCCGCGTGCGTGTATTGGGCGCCGTTCTCTCGCACGCCCGGCAGGTAACCCTTGATGTAGCCAGGATCGAGCGGCGTCTTGTCGAAAGGCGGCGTGAGCAGGAGAAGGATCCGCGCATCGTTGTCCACGAGGTACCGCTCGACGCTTCGCATGGCCTGTTCCTGGCGCCCCTCGGCGCCGGCGCCGGAGATCACGCTCCAGCTCTGAGCGATGGAATCGATGCGGCACTCGTCACTGACGGCGGACCCCAGTGGCGTCCCATCATCGAAGTAGGCGCGGCGATACCATTCCCCATCCCAGCCCTCCGCTTCCACGGCGCTGGCGTACACCGTCGCCCGCTCCAAGAGATCGTTGGCCACCAGTCGGTCTCCCCGGCCAGCCGCCTGTTCGGCAAAGGCGCGCAGGGTCGTGATCAGAAACCAGGCCAGCCAGACACTCTCGCCGCGCCCCTCGGAGCCCACGCGGTTCATACCATCGTTCCAGTCCCCGCCACCGATGAGAGGCAGGCCGTGCGGTCCGTGCGTACAAGCCTTTCGCAGCGCGCGGAGGCAGTGCTCGTACACACTCGCCCGCTCGTCGGCGACCTGCGGAAGATCGTAGACTTCGTGCTCGCCGGGCTCCAGCGCGCGCATCGCCAGGAACGGCACCACTTCGTCGAGCAAACGCGCATCACCGGTCACACGCACGTAGTGGTCGGCCACGAACGGCAGCCACACCAGGTCGTCGGAAAATCTGGTACGCACGCCGCGGCCAGTGTGAGGATGCCACCAGTGCTGGACATCTCCCTCAACGAATTGCCGCGACGCGGCGCGCAGGATGTGCTCTCGCGCGACCACGGGTTCGGCGTATACGAATGCCATGACGTCCTGGAGCTGGTCTCGAAAGCCGTATGCGCCACTGCTCTGGTAGACCGCAGAGCGCGCCCACATCCGGCAGGCGAGCGCCTGATACAGCGCCCAGCGGTTGACCATCAGGTCGAACGACGGCTCAGGTGTTCGGACAGTGACCACCGACAGACGTCGGTCCCACTCGGCGACGGACGCGGCGATGGCGTCACGCGCACGATCCGGCCTGCAGAGAGCCGCTATGATCTCCCGAGCTCGGCCTTCGTCGTTCGCCGCGCCAAGCACCACCACGACCTCACGTGTCTCGCCCGGTGCCAGCGTCAGCTCACACTGCAGCGCGGCGCATGGGTCCATCCCGGCACCGGTGCGCTCCTCGAGCCGACCGCCGCGAAGCGCGGCGGGATCGGCCACCGTACCATTCCGTCCCAGGAACTCCCGGCGATCGCCCGTGTGTGAGGTCACCTTCTCGCTGAGGGCGCAGAACGCGGTCCAATCGGTGAACTCCGGGTTGAAGTGGTTCTGTGCGAAGATCGCCCGCTGTTGCCGGTCGAAGTGCGTTCGGACCAGGTGTTGCGTGTGCTCGCGCAGCACACCCAACGACCACTCGACGAACGCGGTGACGGAGAGGCGCCGCGTCCGAGCACTCCTGTTCGTCAGGCGGAGCAGAGAGATCCTGGCCGCCTCCGCATCGGCCATGGCCAGAGTGAGATGGCTGGCGATGCCGGCGTGCTCGAGCTCGAAGGTGGACGATCCCGGGCGATGGTGCACCGTGCAGACAGCGTCGCGAACGACGCCGCACGGCGTCGCACTCCAGACCTCACGGGATTCGTCGTCTCGCACGTACAGGACATCACCGGGCGGATCACTCACGGGATCGTTGTGCCAGGGCGTGAGCCGGAAGAAGTAGCTGTTCTCGACCCAGGTGAAGCCGCTCCCTCGCTCGGTGACGACGAAACCGCCGAGCGCGTTGGCGACGACATTGGCCCACGGTGCAGGTGGCAGGCGCCCGCCGGACACGCGTACGCGATAATCCGCGTCGTCGGTCACACCACCGAAGCCATTGTCGAAGAGCAGTGGCTCGATCTCCGGCGGTCGCGAGCCGTCACCAGCTGTCACTGACGGAGGTGACGACCAGCGCGGCACGATGATGGAGCTCGCTGCGCTCGTCATGTCCCGCCGCGCACGGAGCCGGCGCACGGCGAGGGCCGATGGCGGGGTGCTCCGTCCGGACGGACGCAGAGGAGGTGCCTCATCACGATCCTCCAGCTCGCGTTCCTCCGGCTGTCTGGCAGCATCGACGATGCGTGCGAGCGACCGGCCGTCGCAGGGAATGATCGCCCGCGCCGTCGCGCGCAACATGAGCAGCTCGTTGGGGCCGAGCAGATCGCGCCGCCGCAAGAAGACTCCGCCCGGACGATCGGTGAATCCGGCGTCGTTGGATGCCAGTATCGACTCCATGATCCGGTCGTGCAGATCCTGGAGGTAGGTCGATGGGTGCGCGTTGATGATCACGAGGTCCACCGTCATGCCACGCCGCCGCCAGTAGTGGTGCGCGGCGAATAGCTGGCGCAGCGTCGGCAGCCCCTCGACTGACTCGATGGATGCGAGGAGGATGGGCCAGTCGCCCGAGATGCCGTTCGCCCAGAGCAGCGGCTGCGAGCCGCGGCTGCGGCGAAGCTCCGCGCTCGGCACGCGTAGCGCGCTCCCCCCGTAGAACAGGTTGCCGGCGAGCTCCTGGTAGACGGCGGCATCGATCGGCGAGATGCCCAGCTCGCGCAGCTCGACCTGGGTGCTTGTCCACGCGAGATCGAGCGCGCGTTGCGCCGTGTGAGGATCGTGGTATCGGCCGGCGAGCTCGAACAATCGCTGACGCGAGGTCGCCACGAGGGTGGTGAAGGCCACCGACGCGGACTGCCCAGGCGCCAGTCGTACGCGCGTGCGCAAGGCGACAATGGGATCGAGGACCGCACCTGTGGTACCGGACAACGGCCCGTCGAGGTCGAGCGCCAGGGGATCGCGCGGCGTGCGACCGCGCCCCAGGAAGCGTGCCCTGTCCGTCTCGTAGGTGACCGGTCCGGAGCGGTCGTCTCCGGAATCCACGACGTGCGCGCACCAGAGACGCTGCTCCTCCGACGATCGTGGGCGTCGGTCGGCGGTGATCGCCGTACACCACTCGTGCCACTCCGTTTCGACGAAAAGATTGGCAAAGGCCGGATGCACACGATCGGCTTCGGGCAGCGCCAACACGATCTCGCCGTAGCTCGTGAGCTCGATCTCACGCGTGTCATCGCCGTTGTTGGTGAGCGTGACACGTCTGACCTCGGCCGAGTCCTCCGGCACGACCGCGATCTCGGTGCGGGTCTCGATCTCGCCGTCGGAGCGGTGAAAGGTGACCCGGTCACTCGCCAGGAGCGCGCGGTACCAATCGGCCGGGGCGCACACGGGCTGATGCGCCGCGGACCACATGCGTCCACCAGTCACATCCTTGACGTAACAGAACTGTCCGGTGTGGTCGCGCGTGGCATCCGCGCGCCAGCGCGTGACGGCGAGCTGCTCGTACCGGCTATACCCACCGCCGCAGTGGGTCACCATGATCGTATACGGCAGGTGCCCGAGCAGAGCGACGTGCGGAATCGGCGTGTCGGTAGCGTCGATCTCTCGAACGGCCGGCCGCTCCAGCTCCGGATCGGGAAGTGCCTCGTCGGCGCGCGCCACCTGAGGCTCCTGCGGCACGAGGCGCCGGGGGATTCGCTCGTGGAGGAACAATTCGGCCGCGCGCACCAGCGGGTCGGAGTGGAATCGACGCGGCCAGAGACCCGGTACGAGCACGTTGGCGAGCGCGACGAGCCCCATGCCGATGTGGTGCGCCATGTACGTGTACACGATCGCGTACCGCTCGCCGGGATTCGGCCGCGTGTAGTCTACGGCATCCCGAAACCCATACTCGCCGAGCACGCCCATCTTCTCGAGCGTGGCGAGATTGGCCAGCGCCCGGCCCGGGTCGATCAGCGCCGCGAGCGCCGATGCGTACGGCGCGATCACGAGGTCACGGCCAAGTCCGCGCTTGAGCCCCAGGTCGGGCACGCCGAACGCGCGGTACTGGTACGTGAAGTGTCTATCGCGAACGTTGTACGCGCTCTCGCTCACTCCCCACGGAACGTGGCGCTCTGCTCCGTAGGCGATCTGCCGGCGCACGGCTCCATGATACGATTGGTCCAGCACCGTATCGGGAAACGACTCCATGACGAGCGCGGGCATCAGATACTCGAACATGCTCCCGCTCCACGACACCAGGGCCGGTTCCCCAGCCGCGTACGTGAGCGTTCGCCCGAGGCGGAACCAGTGCTCCACCGGCACTTCGTTCTTGGCGATGGCGATGAAGCTCGCCAGGCGCGCCTCCGAGGCGAGGAGGTCGTAGTACGAGTCGTCGAACGTGTGGGTCGCATGCTGGTACCCGATCACGAAGAGCTTGCGACCCTCGTCGAACAGGAAGCGGAAGTCCATCGCTATCGCGTAGTCGGACGCCCGCGCGGCGAGCGCCTCGAGCCGCTGCGCCATCTCGAGCGCCGCCGGCGATCCTACACCGAGCTCGAGCGCCGCCGCATGCACCGCGGGCGTGGCGCGCTTGCCGGCGCCCCCCGTTCGGTCGGCGAGCACCTCGCCGATGCCGAGGCACGCCTGACGCAGCGACAACAGGTGACCGGCGAGGTTGCCACTGTCCACGGTCGAGATGTACGCGGGCTCGAGTACCTGGAGGTCGTGGAGGTCGTACCAGTTGAAGAAGTGCCCGCGGAACCGGCGCATTCGCTCGAGGGAGCGGAACGCCGCCTCCAGCCGCCGCATCGTCTCCTCGAGACCGACGAAGCCAAGGTCGAATGCGCTCAGCGTCGCCAGCAACTGGAGCCCGATGTTCGTGGGCGATGTCCGCATCGCCACCACCGGTGTCGGGAGCTCCTGGAAATTGTCGGGGGCGAGCCAGTGTGTCGCGGCGTTCACGTGGCGCTCGAAGAAGCGCCAGTGACACTGCGCATATCGGATCGCGTCGGCGCGTGCGGTGGCCGGCAGTCCGAGCTCGCGCCTCACCCATGGCTCGCTCAGCTCGTGTGCGATGGCCGGCGACGCGAGCCACAGGGCGATCAGCGGGAACATGGCGCCCACGACGCCCAGCGGCGAGCCGCCGCGGAGCAGGATGGCGGCCATCACCACCGGGAGCAGGACCGAGAGCGCGACGGCGGGCCACATCGTGCGCCACACCGCGCGCGCATTCCTGGTGACGGCGCGCTCGGTTTGCGATGCGCTCTGCCATTCCAACAGGTTGCGCCTCGTGACGAAGAGGCGCCACAGCGTGCGCACGATCGCGTCGGCCGACACCCACGCCTGGTGCGGCAGGAACGTGACGGCCAGCGCCCACTGCTGGGCGCTCATGACGGCGTCCCGTCCCACGGCCGCATAGTAGGCGCGCCACGACTTGTCGAGCGGAGGCCGGAGCACGGCAAGCGCCAACGATACGAGCCACGGCGTGGCGATCACCGCGAGCCCTATCGCCGTCCACCGCAGTGGCGAGCCCGGCAGCACAGTCCAGCCGGCGATGAGGAAGATGAGCTGGGCCATCTCGACTGTGCTGCGCCGCAGATTATCCAGGATCTTCCAGCGGGAGAGCAGCGAGAGACGGTTCGGCTCGGTTCCTTGTGGACCTGGCACTCGTGTTCCGAGCCAACCCAACAGCTGCCAGTCGCCTCTGATCCACCGGTGCTTCCGGCGCGCGTAGGTGAGATATCGCGACGGATAGTCGTCGTAGACCGTGATGTCCGTGGCGAGTCCGGCGCGAGCGTAGTTTCCCTCGATCAGGTCGTGCGACAGCAGCGTGTTCTCCGGAAAGCGGCCATGTGTCGCCTGCTCGAAGGCATCGACGTCGTAGATCCCCTTGCCGGTGAAGCTCCCCTCACCGTAGAGGTCCTGATACACATCGGACACCGCCGTCGTGTAGGGGTCGACACCGGGATGCCCCGAGTGAATCGCCGCGAACCGTGACCGATGCGCGCTCGGAAGCGAGACGCTCACGCGAGGCTGCAGTATGCCGTACCCTCGTACCACGCGACCGGCATCCGGATTGTACGCGGCGCGGTTGAGCGGGTGAGCCAGCGCCCCGATGAGCAGCGGCGCCGTATCCGGGGGAAGCACCGTGTCGGAATCCAGCGTTATGACATAGCGCACGCGCCGAATCGCCGGGACGTCGCCAACGACGACCAGGAAGGCATCGGCCGCCGCGCGGCCGCGCACGAAGCGATTGAATTCGGCGAGCTTGCCACGCTTCCGCTCCCAGCCCATCCAGGTCCCTTGCTGGGAATTCCACTTCCGGGGACGATGAAAGAGGTAGAACGGCTGCTCGTCGCTCGTCGCGTAACGAAAATTCAGCGCGCGCACACCATCCGCTGCGGCCTGCACGATCGCCTCGTCGTTCGGGCGCGTCTCGGTGGGCGAATCCGTAAAGTCGCTCAGCAGCGCGAAGTGCAGGTGCGCCTCGCGATTGGCCAGAAATTGCGCCTCGAGGTTCTCGAGCGCCTCGCGCACGGCGTCGACACTGCCGAACAGCGTGGGGATGACCACCGCCGTGCGACACTCCTCGGGTACGCCTCGACGCTCGCCGAAATCCAGCTTGGGAAGGGTTCGCGGCGGGAGGAACGCGGTCACCAGCTGATTCACGACGCTGACGGCAATCTCGGTGGCCAGGATCACGCTCACCAGCAACACCACCAGCCAGGCCGTCAGGCCGGCGCGGCCGCCGAGCAGGTCGGGTAGTGCTGCGGGACCGCCGAGGAACAGCATGGCGACGAGGGCCGCGATGGTCACGGTGAGCAGCCCGCCGACGAATACGATGTTCGGGTGACGCAGCACCCAACGGTGGATCCGCTCTGAAAACGCCGGCCGATATCCCGCCGCGCGCTCGAGCTCCAGACGGCCATGATCGATCAGGAAATATCCGATGTGCGAGCGCACGTCGTCAGCTGCCGTTCGATCGGCCGAGCCGGGAAGGGATGACCCGGGCGCATCGCCGGCGCCGCGCGCCAGGTCGACGGCGAGCTGCGCGATCTCCTCCTCCTGACGGTGCGTCCGCTTGGCGATGCGCTCCACCACGTGCCGGTACTCGTCCCGGGTGGCGAACCGCATGCGCTCGTAGAAGCCTGATGGATCCTCGCGGAGCACCGCCTCCATCGCGCTCTGCGTCTCCACGAAGCTCCGCCAATCCATGTACGCGACGGCGCGCAGGCTCGTGATGCTGTTGGCCATCATGATCTGCGTGAGCGCGAGGCGCTGCGTGGACCGTGCGGCGGCGTCCTCGGCGCTCAGTCCCTCGTCGGCAATCCATTGCTCGAGCCACACGAGGGGCGGGAATGGACCCGCGGACTGTCGCAGCCGGTGCAGGAAGCGGGAGACGAACATCGGCGTGAGCGGCCGCGGCGTCGTGACGAAGTCGTTGAGCGCCGCGCCCAACTCTGCCGTTCCGGCCTCGTTTGCCGCCTGGATACGGCGCGCCCATCGGTCGGCGTCCTCGACTTCCTCCAGGTACGTCTGCGTGCGCAGTGTCATTCGCCGCACGTTCTCGATCAATCCGAGACGCAGCATGGCCGGCATTGCCCACAGCTCACCGATGGAGAGCGGGGAGATCTCCTGGAAGGCCCCGGTGAACAGATCGACGTTGTCGAGGTCGACACGGCCCTCGGTGTGCGAGATCAGCGTGATCGCCAGCTCGTACACGCGCGGATAGCCGGCGAGTGGTCCGGCGGCCAGCTCCGGCAGCTCGCGATAGAATCCGCGCGGCAGGCTCTCGCGCACCTCACGAATGTGCTCCTGCACCACGTGATAGTTGTCGAGCAGCCACTCTCCCGCCGGCCCGGTATCGACGTCTCGCTTCGCAGCTTCCGCAAGCCGATCGTGCACGCCGGCGAGAATGGCACCGGTCGCATTGAGCCGGGCCAAGAGCGGCGTGTCGCGCCACACCCTGGCGCGTGTTGCCAAGCGCTGACCGCTCGCCACTTCGCGCGCGCGCTCGGCGAGATGCTCCGCGCCAAGCAGCTCACCGCGGATGGGACCGGCGAGCAGATGCTCGCGGCCGTCTGAGCGTCGCGGCAGGAACCGCGACAGGAACGACGGAATCGCTACCGGGGAAATCGGACCGTCAGGCGAGGGGTGACATCGAGTCTCAAGCTACAAGAGTGCGGCCCGATGTGTCAGACGAGCACTCGCGCCACTCACTCACCGGGGTGCCGCCGCTGCCCGGTCGACCTCCGCCCACGGGGCCACGCCGCCATGGCCGCCGGCAAAACGGTCAACGGTGATTCCCAGGGACCGGACCAAGGCCACCAGCTCGGCGCTGCCTACCGGAGCGAGGGTGGTGCCTGGACTGAGGACGTCGCTGGTGAAGAGCAGGCGTGACCTCGGGTGGTAGGCAGCCAGGATCCCTTCGGCGTGCGCCGATGGCAGGTTGTAGAGCACGAGCCGCCCATCGCCTTCGCCCACGGTGAGCGAATCGTTCACGCTCCGCACCACCACCTGCCGCGGCCGGCGGGTGAGTGCATCCGGAGCAACCGTCTTCCGGGCGGCGCCGATGCGGCGAATGAACGCCGCGTTGCGCGCGTGGGCCACCACGGGAATCCCCGAGGCCAGATACTCGCGGATGCCGCCCGAGTGGTCCCAGTGATGATGCGTGCTCACCACCATGCCCACTCGCTTCGAGGGGAATCGCGAGCGCAGCGTGTCGAGAACGGCGCGCGATCGGACCGAGTTGAGAGGTGCCTCAACGACGACGAGCTGGTTCGCCTGCTCGACCACGAGCGAGTGGTGCGAGCCGCCTTCGGCACGCCAGACGTCCGGCGCCAGCTCGACGAGCTGCACGACGACGGACGGCGGACCGCTCGGGAGCGGCTGCGCCCGCGCGGTAATCGAGTCTGGGATCGCGAAGGTGCTGTCGTCGAGGGGTCCATTGACGGTCGCGTTCTGGATCGTGGAGTGCACCTGGAGGCGGCCGTTCACCTCGACATCCACCTGGCGGGGAAGCTTCACCGGTCCGGCATTCTGCCACCGCGTGTACCAGGTGACGGTGCGGCGGTCACCGAGGATGGGGTCGTCGCTGACCACCTCCGACACCGTGAGCAGGCCGCTGCGCCGGTCGAAGTAGAGCGACACCGTGTCGCGGCCCGTGAGGCGAACACCGTCCATGATCTCACCGCGCCACTGGCGAGACGGCAGCGCGCGAAGTGACGACGCGCTGTCGAGCGCGGTGAGCACGAGCCGCTCGGGCTGCATCCGCATCGTGCGCTGCGTCTGCGTCACGAGCCCCGGCGCGGCAGGAACGAGACGCCCGTCAGCCATCTCGAGCATCCCGGCGTCGCCGACGACGATGGAGCGCTGGCGCGAGGGATTGCCGGCCGCCGGACGCACCTCCTGCGAGACGGCGCGCCGACCCCCGCGATGGTCGATTGTGATGCGCCCAGACGCCAGCCCGGCGCGCGCCGGCGACTCGGGAGTCTCCTCCTGCCCGAGCGCGAACGTGGCCTGGTTGAACTCGACGACGGTCGAGGCGATCCCACGCACCGCCTGCTCGCCACCCATCGCCTCGACCGCCCGCACCACGATCGCCCGCGGCCCCCGTCCCTGCGCCGCAGCCACCGACGGAGCGGCGCAAAGCAGGAAAGCGACCAACCACGAAAGTCGTCGACGCATGGTGCGATCTCCTCAGCGCTGGAGAAGCGGGAAGTCTGGGGTTCGAACGCCTGGCGACGCAGTTCGGGGAAGCCCTCTGTCGGGCCACCGAGCAACGGACTCAGGTAGTGAATTCCAGCAATTCAGTAAGAGCTAACGGGAGTAAGAGCGTAAAGGGGCACACCCTTACGCTCTTACCCTCTCAAGCAGTACTGAATCACTGGAAGTCACTACCGTTAGTCCCCTGCAAGGCGGCCAAACGGAGGGCCCTCTCGCGAGGCCGCTTCCAGGCGGCCCGACAAAGGACCCATCTCCTACGAGCGAGCTCTCAGTTCCCCCCGCCGCTCGCACTCCAGGGCGGTACGACATTGTTGCTCCGCGCATACGCGATCGCCTGGCCGAGGTGCTCGTGCAGGTGGTTGTCGAGCAGGAGCATCGCCTGACGGACCGTCATGTCCTGTCCGAACATCTTGATCGGCTTGTCCAGATCCGCCGCCGGAGTGGCGGCGATGGAGCGGCGGGCGTCGTTGAAGGAGCGACGCATGGCGGCGACCAGTTGCGCCTTGTCAGTGAGCTTCTCCATCCCGCGCAGCTCGTCCTGCGCCGGGATGTCCGTCATCTGCTTGAGCCCGCCGATACGAACCAGATAGTAATTGGCGCCGGCAACGTGGCCGAACACCTCCGAGACCGAGCGAACGCCCTCCCCGGGACGCCAGCTGTACTTGTCCTGCGGAATCGCCTCGGCGAGCGAGATGTACTTCTGCTCGACCGCCGAGATGTCCTTGATGACCTCGTCCTGGAGTGGCGTGGGGGCGGCGGTGGACTGCTGTGCGCCGATGGCGGGGACCGTCGCGAGCAGCGCCGCCAGCACGGCGACTCCGGGCGACGGGAACCTGACGCTGAACATGGTATCTCCTTGGCTGCGGTGTACGCTCTGTTCCCCTGGAGCCGGAAAATCTACGGGGCGGTGCACCGGCGTATCAATCCGCCGAGCCACCCCGGCGCTACTCGAAATCCTTCATGAGCTCGTCGAGGGCCACCCGGCCCGGGCACAGCTCCTCGTACGACAGCTCCACCAGCGGCCGCTCGACCGTCCCGCTCACGGCGTGCAGATCGCGCGACTCGCTCTGAATATACAGCAGCCCGGTCGCCACCTCGCCACGGTCCTGCACCTGCCGCACGTGCGCGTACGCTCTATCCCGGTCGGTGGGATCGTAGCCCGGCTCCGTGGCCCGGAAGCGCACCACGCTCCCATCGTGCATGGTCACCGACATGGTTGCTTCGTCGCCGAAGGAGGCGCTGATCTCGCGGCGCAGCGGAACGAAGTCCACCACCGAGATCTCCCGCTGCCGCTCGCGCGTGAAGCGATAGCTCTTGGTGGAACCCTCGTGGTCGTTGAAGGTGACGCACGGCGAGATCACGTCCACCAGCGCGAATCCAGGGTGCGTCAGGCCAGCCTTGATCATCGGCACGAGTTGCGCTTTGTCACCCGAGAAGGCGCGCGCGACGAAGGTCGCGCCCACGCTGAGCGCGAGGAGCACCGGATCGATCGGGGGCTGCGCGTTCACCTCGCCACGCTTGGTCTTCGAGCCCACATCCGCCGATGCCGAGAACTGACCCTTCGTGAGCCCATACACGCCGTTGTTCTCGAGCAGGTACAGCATGTTCACGTTGCGGCGCACGGCGTGCACGAACTGTCCCAGCCCGATCGAGAGCGAGTCGCCGTCGCCCGAGACGCCGATGTAGACGAGCGAGCGGTTGGCGGCGTTGGCGCCGATGGCGATGGACGGCATTCGCCCGTGGACGGCGTTGAAGCCGTGCGCCTGTCCAATGAAGTACGCCGTGGTCTTGGACGAGCACCCAATCCCGCTGAGCTTCGCCGCCCGATGCGGTGGGATGTCCAGCTCGAAGAACGCCTGGACGACCGCGGCAGTGATCGAGTCGTGGCCACACCCCGCGCACAATGTGGAGAGCGCGCCCTCGTAGTCCCGTCGCGTGAGCCCCAGGCCGTTGACCGGGAGCCCCGGATGCCTAATCGGCGGCTTCGCTATCGACGTCACGTTGCTCTCCTCTCAGATGCGCCAGGATGGCGTCCACCACATGGTCGGCGCTCATGGGGACTCCACCGTAGTTGCGCACCGGCACCAGGCTGTCACGCGGCACTCCCGTCTCCAGCACCAGAAGGCTCCGCAGCTGGGCATCCCGGTTCTGTTCGACGACGAAGCACCGAGGGTGCGAGCCCAGAAACTCGGCAACCCGCTCGTTGAAGGGAAACGCCCGCACACGCATGTAGTCGAGCACGAGGCCGCCCTCCCGCAGGCGCTCGATGGCCTCCAGCACCGCCGCATTGCAGCCGCCAATGGAGATCACGCCATCGCGCGCGCCAGGCTGGCGGTGGATCTCCGGCTCGGGTAGAGCGGCGCTGGCCCGCTGGAGCTTGCGCGACAGACGCTCCATCACCTCGGTGTATTCGGCCGCATCCTCGGTGTAGCCGCCATACTGCGTGTGCCCCGATCCGCGGGTGAAGTATGCGCCCCGGGGGTGCGCGCCCGGTAGCGTACGCGCGGCCACGCCATCGCCGTCCGTGTCCAGGTAGCGCGAGAACTTCTTGATTCGCTCCAGCTCGGCCGCGTCCAGGACCTTGCCGCGATCGGGGCGATACGCGTCGTCCCACTCGAAGCGCTTGCACATCCAGTCGTTCATCCCGATGTCCAGATCGCTGGCCACGAACACCGGCGTCTGGAAGCGCTCGGCAGCGTCGAACGCCTTGACGGCGAAGGTGAAGCACTCGGCCGGACCGTCCGGGAAAAGCACGATGTGCTTGGTGTCGCCGTGGGACGCGTACGCCATGGAGAGCAGATCGCCCTGCTGCGTGCGTGTGGGCATACCCGTCGACGGACCGGCTCGCTGGACGTCGAAGATCACCGCCGGTACCTCGGCGTAGTACGCGAGACCGATGAACTCACTCATGAGGGAGATACCCGGGCCGGCGGTCGACGTGAACGCGCGGGCTCCCGCCCACGATGCGCCGATCACCATACCGATCGCCGCCAGCTCATCTTCCGCCTGGATGATGCAGACCTTCCGGCGTCCCGTCCCCTCCTCGAGGCGAAAGCGCTGGCACAGCTCGCTGAACGCATCCATGAGGGACGTCGACGGCGTGATCGGGTACCACGCTGCCACGGTGGCGCCGGCGTAGACGCACCCCAGCGCCGCCGCGGTGTTACCGTCGATGAGGATGTGACCGGCGGTCTTGTCCAGGCGCTCCAACCGGATCGGGAGCGGGCACGCGAAGTGAGCGCGCGCATAGTCGTAGCCTAACGACAGCGCCCTGAAGTTGGAGTCGAGCAGCGCCTGCTTGCGAGCGAACTTCTCGCGCAGGATCTCGCGCATCACGTCGACGTCCATGTCCAGCAAAGCGGCCAGCGCGCCGGAGTAGACGATGTTCTTCATCAGCGTGCGCTCCCGGCCACCCTGGAACGCCTCGACGCACATCTGCCCCAGCGGAACGCCGAGGAAGGTGATCCCCTCGCGATGCAGGCCGGCTGGCAGGGGCCACGAGCTGTCGTGCAGCAGCCATCCGCCGGGCTGCACTTCGGCGATGTCGCGCGCGTACGTTGCCGGGTTGAGCGCCACCACGAGATCGAACCTGGGAGTCCGCGCGGTGTGCCCGTCGCCGTCGACGCGGATCTCATACCAGGTGGGAAGACCCTGGATGTTCGACGGGAACACGTTCTTCCCCGACACCGGAATCCCCATCCGGAAAATCGACTGGAGCAGCAGGCTGTTCGCGCTCGCCGAGCCGGTACCGTTCACCGTCCCGATCTTGAACGCGAATCGATTTGTCCGGGCGGTCATGGTGGTCACGGGACGTGGGACACGGGACGTTGGACGCGACCGCCAATTGCGCTACCCGGCGCTGGACCAGCTTCGCGTCTCGCGTCCCGCGACCCACATCCAGCCTCGCGTCCCGCGTACGGGATCAACAACTCGAATTTCTGCATGTCCCAGGCAGCGGTCGGACAGCGATCGGCGCAGAGACCGCAGTGCAGGCAGATGTCCTCATCCTTCACCATGACACGCGCCGTCTGCGGAAGCCCGGTCGACACGTACAGATCCTGCGAGCGATTGTCGGCGGGCGCCGAGAGCCGCGTGCGGAGGTCGTCTTCAGGACCATCAGCGGCGATCGTGAGGCAGTTCACGGGACAGATGTCGATGCACGCATCGCACTCGATGCACAGCGACGCCGTGAAGTGCGTCTGGATGTCGCAGTTCAGGCAGCGCTCCACCTCCCGCGCCGTCTGCTCGGCGGTGAAGCCGAGCTCCACCTCGACGTCCAGCCGCTCGAACCGCTCGGTGAGCTCCACGTGCGTCATCTTCGCGCGCGAGGCCGGGTCGTAGTCGTTGCTGTACTTCCACGAGAACATGCCGAGCTTCGCGCTCACCAGGTTCATCCCCTGCCGGGGCCGGTCGGTAAGGGCGACGCCCTGGCAATGGTTGTGGATCGAGATCGCCGCCTGGTGACCGTGCTCGACCGCCCAGATGATGTTCTCCGGCCCCCACGCCGCGTCCCCACCGAAGAAGACCCCGTCTCGCGTGCTCTGCATCGTCATCCGGTCGACGACCGGCATGTCCCACTCGTTGAACTGGATGCCGATGTCGCGCTCGATCCACGGGAAGGCGTTCTCCTGCCCGATCGCCAGGATGACAGCGTCGCACGTGAAGAGAACCGTTTCCAGCACCTCGCTCCTGGCCCGCCCGTTGCCGCTCTGGTGCCACTCCACGCGGTCGAACTCCATTCCCACGAGCTTGCCCTGGTCGAGCACGAACCGCTTGGGGACGTGATTCTCCACGATCTCGACCCGCTCCTCCTCGGCGTCCTCGAGCTCCCAAGGAGATGCCTTGAAGTGCCGGCGCGAGCGGCGCGCCATCACCTTCACGTCCTGTCCTCCCAGACGCTTGGCCGAGCGGCAGCAATCCATGGCCGTGTTGCCGACGCCGATGATCAGCACCTTCGGCTCGATGGAGGTCACATGCCCGAAGTGCACAGCCTCCAGCCACTCGATGCCGATGTGGATACGGTCGCTCTCGTAGCGTCCCGGGATCTCGAGGTTCTTCCCCTTCGGCGCGCCACTGCCCACGAACACGGCGTCGTAGCCCGCCTCGAACAGCGCGCGCATGCTGCTGACCGGCGTTCCGTAGCGCACCTTGACGCCCATGTCGAGGATCATGTGGATCTCCTCGTCGAGCACCTGCGACGGGAGCCGGAACGAGGGGATGTTGGTGCGCATGAGTCCGCCCGGCTTCGCGAGCTGCTCGTAGATCACGCACTCGTAGCCGAGGGGCATGAGGTCGTTGGCGACGGTGAGCGAGGCGGGACCCGCGCCGACGAGGGCTACGCGCTTCCCGTTCTTCTCGGCCGGCGCTCGCGGGAGGAACTCGCGAACGTCGTCGCGCAGATCGGCCGCGACTCGCTTGAGCCGGCAGATCGCGACCGGCTTGCCATCCACGCGACCGCGGCGGCAGGCGGGCTCGCAGGGCCGATCACAGGTGCGGCCGAGGATCCCGGGAAAGACGTTTGATTCGCGGTTGAGCAGGTACGACTCGGTGTACCGCCCCTGCGCGATGAGCCGGATGTATTCCGGGACGTTGGTGTGCGCGGGACACGCCCACTGGCAGTCCACTACCTTGTGGTAGTAGCTGGGGTTCCCGACGTCGGTGGGATTCAAGCAGATCCCCTGACATGCGCGGTTGGACGCCCGCGACCGGGAGCGATCGCTTCGTCATGCGAATGGATACGCGCGAGTGCGGGACGTTGCAAGGCTCGACACTCTCGCTCCCACGACTGGTGTCTGGCCTGCTGTTCGAGGGTCGGGGCTTCCGATCATCCGAGGGGAACGGCCGGTTACCCTCCCTCGTCCGTTTCGTCGATGATGTGGCCGCCGAACCCCGGCGTGGCCGGGCATGGGGCAGCTCGGCGCTCCACGTCGCCCCCGTCTACACTCTCATCGTGAGGGCATCGCATCACGCACCGGACCAGCGGGCGTGCTACGCGTGTCTCCCCCATCGTTACCGCGGCATTGACCTTTGAACGTGCGGCATGCGGCAGGCGTGCCGTCCATGCCTGTACGCTCGCCCTCACGATGTTCGCGTGGGGGTGCGGCGCCGCGGGCTCTGAGGTCCCGAGCGCCGGGCGCAGCGACTCCCTCTACATTGGCGTAGCGGCAGCACGCACGCCGGCCGCTGCCGCCTACTTCGATGGTGTGCGACTCGCGGTGGACCAGCTCAACCAGGAACGGCCGCCGGGATCGCCGCCATTCGCGCTGCGCGAGCCGCCGGCCGATCAGTCGGCGCAGGTCGCCGTCGCCGCGGCCTTCCGCGACGACCCGTCGGTGATCGGGGTCGTGGGCCACACCGGGAGCGCGCAGACGCTGGAGGCGGCTCCCGTGTACGGCGACGTCGAAGGCCGCGGCAAACGCGGCGTCGTCGCCATCTCGCCCACGGCGACCAACCCTCGCGCCACCCGCACGAGCGACTGGGTGTTCCGCGTCTGTCCCACCGACGCCGACGGTGCTACCCGGCTCGCCCAGTTCGCTGCCGATTCGTTAGGCGCGCGACACGTGGCCGTCGTCTACCGCAACGACCTCTTTGGCCGTGGCTTCGTGCGCACCTTCGGCGAGGCGTTCAGATCGGCCGTGCAGCAGTCGACCGCCGGCCAGACGCAGGCCGCCGAGCTGGATCGCTATCCGTACCTGGCCGGCATGACCGAGTACGAGGCCTTTGCCGAGGAGATCGCGGCGCACGGCTCGTCGGTTGTCGTGATCGCCGGCGGTGCGGCGGACGCCGCCGACATGGCGAGGGCCATCCGGCGCGCCGGCGCCAATCCGGTGTTCCTCGGCACCGACGACGTCGCCGGTCTCGAGGCCGACGAGGCAGCCAGGGAGTTCTCCGGCCTCCGCTACATCGCCTTCTTTCTTCCCGAGCGCGCCACCAGCCAGCACGCCGCGAAGTTCGTGGCCGCGTACAGTGGGCGATTCGGACGTGCCCCCGACCACCGCGGTGCGCTGAGCTACGATGCGGCGATGCTCATCGGGCGCGCCGCCATGGCGGTTGGACGGGACCGGCGCCGCATCCGCGACTGGATCGCCGACGTCGGGCGGGAGGGCGCCGCGTACGACGGCGTCACCGGACGCGTGCGCTTCGACGAGTGGGGGGATGCCGCGGGGAAGCCAGTCCTGCTGGGAGAGATCGGCCGGTGACCGCGACCGCGCTCCCGGGAACCGGCACGGCGATCGCGCCCACAGGCGAGCATGGTGCGGTGCGCCGCTACCGCACCATTCGCGGGCGGCTGATCACCGGCCTCGGCGGCGCGACGATCGCCCTGGTCACGACGGGCATCATTGCCGTCCACACGACGTCGGTGGTGGCGCGCGAGCTGCGGAGCGACGTGCACGCGACGGCCCTGCTCACCGAGCAGCTCTCCCGCAGCCACGACGCGACGCTGCAATCGTTGCTCTTCGCGCAGGGCGCGCTCGTCCAGGGCGGCGCGGCGCAGGACGCTGCGACCTTCACCGGACGGCTCGCGCAGGCTGAGAGCCTGAGCACGGTCGCCGATTCGCTGCGACAGGCAATGGTGTTGGGCGCCGCGATTCGCGGCGAGGAGCGGGCGGCGGTCGAGCACATTGGACGGCTCCAGGGCCAGCTGGAGGTGCGGCTCGCCGTGGCGCGCGCGTACCGCGGCCGTGGCCGCAGCGACGCCGCCTTCCGCCAGATCGGACTGGCGACCGCCAGCTTGGACACACTGCTGTCGCTGTCCACTCGTCTGAGCGACGCGCAGCGCGATCGAGCGTTCGCCGCGCTCGCGCGGATCGATGCCATGGTCGTGAAGCGCCGATTGGCGCTCGGCCTCGTGCTCTCGCTCGGGCTTGCGGTCGCGCTGGTGTTCGGCATCCAGACGTGGCGGGCCGTGGCGCGCCCACTGCGGTCGCTCACCGGCGTGGCGCGCTCACTCGGCGGCGGCGACCTGCGCGCGACCATCGACGGCAATGGGCTGGATGCCGAGTATCGCGTACTCGTGACCGCGTTCGATGAGATGGCGAAACGCATGCGCGCCGCGCTCACCGACATTCAGCGTGAAGCGCGCGAGGTGACGGAGGCGGCCTCGGCGCTGGAAGGCGCGGCGAGCCAGGCGGCGCAGTCCACCGGCCAGATCAGCAGCGCGGTGATCGACATCGCGGAGCGCGCCGGCGAGCAGCGTGATCAGCTCACGTCGTCACGGACGACGGTGACGTTGGTGGAGTCGGCCGCCAGCAGCCTGAGCGACGCCGCCTCGCGCTCGCGACAGTTCGGTGCCGAGATCCAGGCCACGGCGGAGCGCACCCGAGAAGGGATCGCGGGAGCGGTGAGCGCGGCCCAGCGCGCGAACGGAGTGCTCGCGTCATCCAGCGCGCGTCTGGACGCCCTGGTGCAGGCCACGAAGACTCTCGGCGAGTTCGTCCAAACGATCGAGCAGATCGCCGGCCAGTCCAGCTTGCTGGCGCTCAACGCGGCCATTGAGGCGGCGCGCTCCGGCGAACATGGACGGGGCTTCGCCGTGGTCGCCGAGGAGATCAGGAAGCTGGCGTCGCACAGCGAGGTGGCCGCGGCCGATGCCATGCGCGTGGTGGAGGAGCTGCGCCAGGAGGTCGGGGCGAGCATGGGCGCCTTCCGGTCGGGTGTCAGCGAGCTCGGAGACGTGAACGTGATTGCCCGCAAGGCCGAGCACGCGCTGGGTCAGATCGATGCGCTGGTGGCGCAGATGAACGAGATCGCCGGCGCGGTCGGCGAAACCGCGCGCCAGAGCCATGTGGCGGTCGCGACGCTGGACGAGCACCTCCGCGCGACTGAGCGGCGCATGGAAGCCCAGGCCACTTCGAGCCAGACCGCAGCCGCCTCGGCCGAGGAGACCGCCGCCACCGTCGAGGAAGTCGCCGCGACCGCGCACGAGCTCTCCGAGAGTGCGTCCCGACTCAAGCAGCTGGCGGCGCGGTTTCAGGTGTGAGTGAAGCGCGCGCCTCCGGCGCGACACAGTGGTCGGTGTTGGAACCAACGGTGTTTGCCTCGCGATACTTCACCAATCGGAGGATCGCGCGCATACTGAGGTCGCTGACCATCACTCCCTGTGACCTCACACCGCACCTCCATGCACGCCGACCCTGCCTACATCACGCGCTCGCTGGCGGAGCTCGTGCGCACCAATTCCATCAATCCGGCCTTCGGTGACGGCTCCACCAACGAACGCGCGGTAGCGAGCGTGCTCGGGGCGCAGCTTCGCGCTCTCGGGATGGAGGTGACCGAATATGCGGCACAGCCGGAGCGCGTGAGCGTCGTCGGGCGGCTGCGAGGTCGCGGCGGTGGGCGCTCACTCATGCTGTACGGCCACATCGATACCGTGGGTGTGGAAGGCATGACCGACCCGTTCAGCGCCGCGGTGCGCGACGGTCGCATGTACGGCCGCGGTGCTTACGACATGAAGTGCGGTGTGGCGGCGTGTCTCGGTGCGGTGCGCGCGTTGCGTGACGCCGACGTCCGGCTGGACGGTGACATCGTGATCGCCGGCGTGGCCGATGAGGAGGTGGCGAGTATCGGGATGAGCGAGGTGCTGCGGCACGTGCGCACCGATGCCGCCGTCGTCACCGAGCCGACCGAGCTACGGGTGTGCCTCTCGCACAAGGGATTCTGTTGGCTCGAGGTCGAAACCTTCGGGCGCGCGGCGCATGGCAGCCGCTTCCAGGAAGGGATCGACGCCAACATGCGCATGGGTCGCTTCCTGGCGCAGCTCGACGTGCTCGAGCGCGAGCTGCGTGGCCGCACGCCGCACCCGCTTGTGGGACCTCCCTCGCTGCACGCCGCCGTGCTGCGCGGCGGAACGGGGACGAGCACGTATGCCGACCGATGCCGGCTGGAGATCGAGCGGCGCACCGTCCCTGGAGAGTCGGAGGCGCAAGTGGTCGGCGAGATCCAGGACATCATCGATCGCCTCGCGCGCGCCGACGAGACCTTTCGTGCGCGCGTGCGACCATTCCTCACCCGGGACTCGTTCGAGATCGGCTCCGACGAGCCTATCGTCACCACGGTCCGCGACGCGGCCGGCGTAGTCCTCGGCAGGTCGGCGCCGGTCATCGGCGAGCCGTACTGGATGGATGCCGCGCTCCTCGGCGCAGCCGGCATCGATACGGTCGTGATCGGACCCAGTGGCGCCGGCGCCCACGCGGCCGAGGAATGGGTCGACCTCGAGTCGGTACGACAGGTGGCGGAGATCCTGGCGCGCGTGGCGATGCAGTTCTGCGCGACGTCTGGGCGTCGGATGGCGGCTGAGTGATGCGGATGATGCGAATGGCGTGAGTGACAACGGCCAGAGTGGGGCGTGAGAGTAGGTGATGGACGGATCACGGATCGAATCCCGGTCACCCTGGTCCTGGTCACTCATTCCACTCTCGTCGCCAGATCACGGACCGCGTGAGCGCCAGTCTGCGCCAGCCAAGCCCTGGCCAAACCAACCAGGGTTCACTATTTATATTGCCCCGCACCACCCAGACCATCCCGCCCGCTGGCGCTCGCCTCGAGGCACCGTTGTCGCAGCTCATTCAGCACCGCAGCCCGATTCTGCGTTCGCGCTCCGTACGCGCGACGGCCGCCGCTCTGGCCATTCTCCTTCCGGTTCTCTCGTGCGATGGTGACGATCCCGTCCGACCGACCACCGGCAGCCTGTCGGTGAACGTCAGCGGACTCCCCGACGGCGTTGCCGCCGCGGTGAACATCACGGGACCGGACGGCTTCACGCACACGGCCACAACGAGTGAGACGCTCAACGAGCTTGCCGCGGGGCGTTACACCATCGCTTCGGGAAACATCACGCACGACGGCAGCACCTTCGCGCCGCTCATCCCCACGCAGTTCGTGACCGTCTCGGCGCTCGCCCCGGCCAGCGCCGGCGTATCGTACGACGCGGTTACCGGTGGCCTCTCCCTCGAGATCACCGGCTTGCCGGATGGGAGCGATGCGCTGGTCATCATTACCGGGCCGGCCGGCGATGCTCGGCAGGTGAGCGCCACGCAGGTGCTGGCGAACCTTGCGCCGGGCGAGTACACGGTGAGCGCGGCCGAGGTGGTCGCCGGCGCGTCGACGTTCGCAGCCACTCCCGCTTCACAGACGGTCGCAGTCACCGCTGGTGCGATCGCTAGCGTCTCGGTGGCGTACTCGGTGGTGGCACTGACGACGCTGAACCTGCGGGTGGACGGTGTGTACGTGACGCAAGGCGTGCAGACGCTGGCCCGCGATGTACCACTGCTCGCCGGCAAGGATGCGTACCTCCGCGTGTTCGTCACCGCGAACGAGGCGAACTCGGCGGCACCGCTCGTCCGGGCGAGGATCTTTCACGGCGGCTCGCTCGCGGCGACACTCACCCTCTCCCCGGGCTCGTCGTCGGTCCCGACGGCCGTGAACGAGGAGCTTTTGTCGCGAAGCTGGAACGGGGCCGTGGCGGGCTCGCTCATCCAGCCGGGCCTCTCGATCGCCGTTGACGTCGACCCGGGCAACGTCATCGCCGAGGCAGACGAGGGCGACAACGCCCATCCGGTGGGTGCGGCGACGCTCGACGTGGACGTCCGGTCCGCGCCCCCATTCCACGTCCGCTTCGTTCCCGTCGAGCAGAGCACCACCGGGCTCACCGGCAATGTGAGCGCGGCGAACATCGGCGACTACCTGGATGCGACGCGTGCGCTGCACCCGGTGGCGAGCGTGGACGCCGATCTGCGCACGACGTATACGACGACGGCTCCGACACTCGAGGTGGACGACGCGAACGGCTCCTGGCTCACGATCCTGAACGAGCTGTTCGCGCTGCGCGTCGCGGAAGGGAGCACACGGAGCTACTACGGTGTGGTGCGGACGCCATACGATCTCGGCGTCGGTGGACTTGGATACGTGGGGACGCCCGTTGCCGTGGGATGGGACCGCGATCTCCTCGACCGCACGAAGCTGCTCGGTGCGTCGAACGTGGCGGCGCACGAGTGGGGCCACAACTGGGGGCGGCTGCACTCACCGTGCGGCACCACCGGTGGCGAGGATCCCGGCTATCCGTATCCGGGCGGCACCATCGGAGTCTCGGGGTTCGACGTCGTGGAGGCGCGCGTGGTCACGCGATTCTCGGCCGACATCATGAGCTACTGCGACTTCCCATGGATCAGCGACTACACCTACCGCGGCGTGCTCGATTTTCGCGACAGTGCGCTGCCCGTCTCGGCCGCCGGCGGGCAGTCGCGGCCGTCGCTGCTGGTATGGGGACGGATCGGCGATGGGCGTATCACGCTGGAGCCTGCGTTCCGAGTGGAGACACGGCCCAGCCTGCCGCGCCGCGGCGGCGCGTACACCGTTGAAGGGCTCACCGCCGAAGGGACGCGCATCTTCTCACTCTCCTTCGACGGCGAGCCGGTGGCCGATGTTCCTCGCACGCGGGCGGGCAACGTACCAAGGCACTTCGCCTTCGCGGTTCCGCTGACGAGCTCCGACCTGGAGCGACTATCGATGTTGCGCGCGTTGGGGCCTGACGGCGAGTCGACGCTGCTCTCGACCGCCGCCCTCGGTCCGCTGCGTGGGGAGCCGGAGGCACGTGAAGACGTGCGGGCCGCGGCTCCCGATCGCCTGGAGGTCCGCTGGGATGCCGCGGCCTTCCCGATGGCGATGATCCGCGACGCGCAGACCGGCGAGATTCTCTCGTTCGCGCGCGGCGGATCGGCCACGCTCCGCACGTCGAGCGCCGGGGTCGAGGTTCACTTCTCGGATCGCGTGCGGAGCGTGTCGCGGAGACTGCGCCTGAGATAGCGGTGCGCGTCGGCCGCCGGCGCGGTCAGATGGTCGACGACCCCCGCCGGCTCGCGAACCGGATGAGGACGAACACGCCGGTCGCGAGCAGAATCAGGCCGAGCAGGATGGTGAGCCTCCAACCCCACCACGACGCCAGCCGTGACGCCAGCGCGCCGACGATGAGCCACGCCGACGCGAGCAGGAGCGCGACGCCAGTCCACAACGCGAGGCTGCGTCTCTTGACACTGTCCACGGAAGACCTCCTTCAGTCTGCCGGACGCGGGGCTGCCGGAGGCGGCTCCTCAGCCCCTCCAAGCAACATGACGCCGGACTCCGTGGCATGCAAGAGAAGGGCGGGGTGAGAGCGGGTGACGAGGGTGGAGTGAGTGACGACGACGTGGGTGAACGGCATGAGGTCCGGTGATGTGTTCGTCACAGCCTCATGCTTCTCACGCTAGTCGTTGTCACTCACTCCACTCTCGTCACCCTCTCACTGACCGTCACTATCGAAACATCCTGAACTGCGATGTCTCGAAGGTCGTGTTCACCGTCCAGTGCGCATTCATGCCGGCATGGAGCGTCACGGGCTCCATGCGGATGACGGTCGAGCGCTGGCCCACCGGCGTACCTTCCAGCTGGATCTGCTTTCCGCTCCGGGTGAGGGTCGGCGGGATGATGAAGGTTGCGGTGCCGCTGGCGGTCACCGTGCCCAGGCGGGTGCGAATGCCATCCTGCACCGCGTACACGATGAGATCCGACCAGTGGTTGCTCTGCACGCGGAGCGTGGCGTAGGCGGGTACGCCCGGAACCGCGTTAGGCAGCGACGCCGGGCGCGAGCTCGCGCACGAGACCGAGCCGAGCGCGATGAGGGCGGCGAATGAGACGATCGACAGCGAGCGCATGTATCCTCCGATGCGGTGACGGAGCGATCGCCGGAGCGTAATGCACGACTTCGCGCATCTCCCGGCACGCCGACGATTCGTGCTCCTGTCTCCTACGACAGCATGCGCGTGAGGCCGGTTTCAGAAATGTGATCGACTCGACGAGCGTGTGATGAACTGGCCGGGGCCTGGGATGGAGAGCGCGGCGCGTGACGGGATGCGCGAACGGCGGGGCAGGCGGGCCGGCCGTTGGGTTGGCGCCTCTTTCCAATAGGCGATCGACCAGAGAACTTTCGGCGCAGTCCCCCGGCGAGGTGTTCCGTGACGGCCGTTTCAGACCACGCATCGATCGCGATCGGCATGCACGCGCCGCTGGCGAGCTACGTGCTCGACACGCGCGATGCGGCGCCCGACGTGTTCGAGGATGTGAGCGCCACCGACTGGTCGAGGCTCGACTGGAGGCGCGTCGGCAAGCCGTACACGGTGGAGCGATGGGCCAGCGCGAAGCGCGAGTGGGAGAGCGAGCACGGCACGCGGATGCCGGTGCGCGAGGGCTGGCGGCACTTCAACCACTGCTTCCACGAGCTGTTCGTGACTGATGTCCCCACCGCGCAGCGTCAGGCCCGAGCCGAGCTGGTGTCATCGCTGGCATCGCTGGACGTCGCCGGCGCCCGCGAGACGGTGGGGTCGCTGGTACGGCTCGCTGTCTGGAACAAGGTGCACCGGGTCGAAGACGCGATCTGGGATCCGCGCGGTAAACGTGCGCTCTTTGCCGGCCTCGGCGTCAAGCGTCCTCGCGTCCTGTTCCTTGGTGCCGCCGACGGCTACGAGGCCATGCAGCTGTGGGCCATGTACCCCGGCGGTCACGTGCTGCTCGTGGACTACGACGAGTTCTGCAAGACCGATCGGTTCGGGAAGTTCCCTGAGCAGTATCCCTTCCTCGGCACCGATCCGGCCACCGGCCACAAGCGATTGTGGTACCGGGAGGAGATGGCCATCGACTTCGAGGTCGCCGACATTCGCGACCTCCGCTACGGGCGGGAGTTCGATATCGTCGTCAGTATCGGTCTCGTCGAGCACTTCCCCGACGAGCACAAGGCCGAAGCCTTCGACTTCCATCGCCGGTTCTTGAAGCCCGGCGGGGTGGCCATCATTACCACGCCACGTAACCAGATCCGCGGGCGCGCGTTCTATACCATCATGTCGGATCTGCTGAACTTCGGCTACCGCGAGCTGATGGACGTGTGGCAGCTCGGCCTGTACGCGCACCAGAACGGCTTCGAGATCGTGCGTGCCGGGTACATCAAGGCGCACAATGGACTGATCTGTAGGGTGAGATGACGAGCACGCCTCCCATCGCCCGCATCGCCTCCGAGCACTCGCTCACCGTCGAGCGCACGGCGCGCTACTACACCCTCGGCGCGGAAAGCGCGGCCGACGAGGTGTGGTTCGTGTGTCACGGATACGCGCAGCTGGCGGCACGGTTTGTCGACACCTTCCAGCTCATCGCCGACGAACGCCGGTTGATCGTCGCGCCGGAGGGGCTGTCACGCTTCTATGTGGAGGTCGCCACTCGCTCCGCCAGCGGCCGGACGGTCGGCGCATCCTGGATGACCCGCGACGACCGCCTCAACGAGATCGCGGACTACGTGCGCTACCTCGACGCGGTCTACGAGCGTGTCTTCAGTACGCTCCCGCGTGACAACGTGCGGGTGACGGCGCTGGGCTTCTCGCAGGGCGTCGCGACGGTGTGTCGCTGGTTGGCGCGGCGCACCGCCACGGCCGAGCACATCGTGCTATGGGCGGCGACGCTCCCACCCGAGCTTCCCTACGAGCGTGGACCGTCGCTGTTCAATGGCGCCCGGATCTCGCTGGTGCTCGGTGACCGCGATGCCGCCATCGACCGCGCGAGCTTCGATGACAATGAAGGCACGCTGCGCGCGAACGGGTTCCCGGTGAGCCGCCACCGCTTTGCCGGCGGTCACCGGCTCGACAACGACCTGCTCAGGGAGCTGGCGCGCCGCTAGCGCCCGTGCGCGTCAGGGCGATCGGCATCGTGCCGGTGATCGGCGCCTCCCCCGCGACGGCGCGCGCCGCTGCTTCCTGCGCCGTGGGGGCCACGCTCCACGCCAGCACGATCGTGGGAACGCTCTCGAGACGGCGCGCGACGTATGGATCGCCGAACGCGATGAAGATCACACGCTGTCGTGCGCTCAGCCGCTGCACCCACTCGATCACCCTGGGTGGAACGCCTACCGTCCCGCGACCGGGCGCTGCCTGCGCGTAAGACGAAACGATGATGACGCGCCGCGCGCGCAGCGCGGCCGACATCGCGCGCTCGAGGTCGGCGGCGCGAGCACGGCTGGGAACGCGCGCGGCTTCCACCACGCGGCCGGCGCGGCGCAGGGCGCGATCGAACGCATCGCCCGGAGCGCGCGCCGAGCCGTCACCAATCACCACCGACACGATGGTGTCGCCGTCGGCGATCGGGAGTGAGCCGTTCCGGTCCCGGAGCAGCGTGATCGAGCGGCCGGCGATCTCGGCGGCCAGCGCGGCGTGGCCGGCGCGCAACGCGGCGAGCGAATCCGCCGACACCGAATCGAGCGTCGCCGCCATCACGCGCTCCTTGGCGGCGAGGATGCGGCGCACCGATGCTTCGATGCGCGCCCGGCTGATGCGCCCGCTGCGCACACCCTCCACGATCGCGTTCACCGCCAGTCTGGTGTCGCGCGGCTGGAGCAGGATGTCGGCGCCGGCCTCGATCGCGCGCAGCACGATCTCCGGCTCCTCGTACCCCGAGACGCCGGCCATGTTGAGTGCATCGGTCACGACCAGCCCGCTGAAGCCGAGGTCGCGGCGAAGAATGTCGGTCGTGATGCGCCGCGAAAGCGTCGCGGGCACCGTGCGACCCGTGATCGTCGGCAGCGCGATGTGCGCCGTCATGATGCCGGCCACGCCAGCCTCGATGGCACGGCGAAACGGCACCAGCTCCACGGAGTCGAGTCTCGCCCGATCCGCCCTGACGACGGGGAGCGCCAGGTGCGAATCGGTCCGCGTGTCGCCGTGACCCGGAAAGTGCTTCGCCACCGCCAGCATCCCACCGTCCTGAACCCCGCGCACGAACGCGGCGACCATGTCGCCAACCTGCGCGGCATTCCCACCGAACGAGCGCGTGTTGATGATCGGGTTCAGGGGATCGACGTTCACATCCGCCACCGGGGCGAGCGCCAGGTGGATGCCGGCCAACCGTGACTCCACGGCCGTGGCGCGCCCCTGCTCGTACGCCAGCGTCGTATCGCCGGTCGCGCCGAGCGCCATGTGGGTTGGGAGCTGCGAACCGCCGATCAGTCGCATCGCCGGCCCCGACTCGAGATCGGCGGCCACCAGCAACGGCACCTTCGACAACCCCTGAAGCCGGCGCAGCGACCGCGTCGTGATCGCCGCTTCACCCTTGCCCACGATGAAACCGCCGACGCGATACTGTCGTGCCAGCAGCTCGGCGCGCTGAAGATCGGCGCCGCTGAGCTCCGACCCACCGGGGATCCAGGGCATGACCATCTGCGCCGCCTTCTCGCGCAGCGTGAGCCGCGCCAGCGTGCGCTCCACGGAATCGCCCGCCAGGGGATGAGGCGCGCTGCCGAGCAGGACGACGGCGAGGGAGACGGCGGAGAGCAGTGGGGCGGCCATGGGGAGGAGATACGCCATCGCACGAGCCAGGGTTCCGCTCACCCTGGAGCGTCCGCGCTCACGGCCGCGGGGAGAGCTCCGCGCTGGGCCGCGGCAGGCGAAGCGTGAAGCTGCTGCCCAGCCCCACCTCACTCGCCACCGTGATGTCGCCTCCCAGCAGGCGCGCGAACCGCCGCGCCACGCTCAGGCCGATCCCCGTGCCACCCACGGTGCGCGTGTCGCAGTGGCCCGCTTGCCAGAACGGCTCGAACACACGCTCCAGGTCGTGACCGGGAATGCCGACGCCCGTGTCGCGAACCGACAGCCGCACCCACGTGTCGTCCGCTGCCACCTCCAGCTGGACGTCCCCACGCTGAGTGAAGTTGATGGCGTTGATCAGCAGGTTGATCAGGATCTGACGCACCTTCATCGCGTCGGTCTCGGCCACCAGCGGCTGGCCGGGTACGCTGAGCGTGAAGTTCAGCCCCTTCTGCGTGGCGAGTGGCTCGGCAACCGAGGCTGCCTGACGAGCCAGCACTTGCAGGTTCACCCGCTCGAGGAGGATTCCCTCGCGTCCCTTCTCCAGGCGCGAGAAGGTGAGAATCTCCTCGATCAGGGAGAGCAGGTGCCGTCCGCTGGCGCCGATGCGCCTGAGCTGCTCGAGCTGCGCGGGCGTCACCGGACCGGTGATCCCATCGGCCAGCAGCTCCGCGTACCCGAGCATCGATGTGAGGGGCGTGCGCAGCTCGTGGGACATGATGGCGAGGAAGCTCGACTTCGCCTCGCTCGCCTGAAGGGTCGCGGTGTACAGCCGCGCGTTGTCCACCGCCAGCGCCGCCAGCGCCGCCAGCTCCTCGGCCAGATCCAGATCCTGATGGCGGTACAAGCGTCCCGATTCGGCCGAGATGAAGCACAGCGAGCCGAGCGTCCGCTCGCGCGCGATGAGGGGCACGATCATCGCCGAGCGGAAGCCGAGCGCGCCCAGCGCGCGACGGTGCTCGTCGTTCGTGGCGACGCCGTCCAGCACCTCGTCGCTCATGACCGGGATGAGCAGCGGGCGTCCCGTACGCAGCACCTGCGCGACGCCATGCTGCCGGTCGAGCGTGGGCGGATAGCGCCTCGCCAGTTCGCGCGCGACCTCCTGCTTCTGGGGATCGGTGTGGGTGATGGCGAGTCGCCGAACCCGGTCCCCATCGAGGATGTCCACCGTGCACCAGTCGGCCAGCGTCGGCACGGCCAGTCGTGCTATGCTGGCGAGCGTGGTCTCGTAGTCGAGCGAGAAGGAGAGGAGCTTGGTGGCGGCGGCGAGGAACGCGCCGTTGGAGCGCGCACGCTCCAGCGCTTCGGTGCGGTGGGCGAGTGTGCGAGCCAGGTCATCGTACTGACCGCGAAGTCGCTGCAGCGCGGCCCACGGATCATTGCTCGAAGTGGACGTGAGCTCGTGTACCGCTCGCAGGTCCTGCTCCGCTTGGCTCCCCAACTCGACCACGTGCTACCCCCGACGCATACGACACCCGCGGGCCGCCGCGCGGCCGACCGGGGATGATGCACGGGGCCCGCGGCCCTGTCGAGTCCACCGGGAAAAAAGACGGGCCCCTCGTTGTCGAGGGGCCCGAACCTGCACGATACCGACGGTGCTACCAGCCGGGTTGCAGCTGGAAGCCCCACACCCCGGACTTTTCCGGACGCTGGAAGGGACGCGCGTAGTAGATCTCCAGGATCACGAAGCCCAGCACGTTGATGCGGCTCGATACGCCGGCGCTGACCACCGGCACGCGATCGGGTGTCTCGCGGTCGAAGCGTACGTCGACCGATTGGTTCTTCGTCCAGGCCGCGCCGACATCGACGAACGGTGCGATCTCCACCGGCAGGAAGTTGAAGTTGATCAGACTCAGCTCCTGGACGCCAAGCAGCGGAATGCGAAACTCGGCGCTCGCCAACGCCAACCGGCTTCCGATGAGACGATCGAACTCGGGGCAGGTGCTCACGTTGTTCGGCGTGTCGGTGCACTCGGTGACGTCGAACGATCCCTGGTCGTAGCCACGCACCAGCGTTCCATAGCCCAGGAAGAGCGGAGAGAGTCGCTCGTCCTCCGCCTCCTTGCCGTAACGACCGAAGTGCAGTCCACGAATGGCAAACGTGAAGGGACGCAGGAAGAAATAGCGACGCCAGTCGGCGAGAAACGTGTGGAAGGTGAGATCGCCGAAGATCGGCGCCACCTCGAAACGATACCGGCCACCGGCAACCGGAGACGTCAGGCCGTAATTCGAGTAGTCGCCGACGTAGGCCACCGCGCCCTGGAAGAGCCCGATGCCCGGAGGCGATGGCAGGTCGACGACGCGTCGATCGATGATCGTGTTCCCGACGGCGATGATGCGATCGGCCTCGCGGTCGAAGCCGAGGTGCCGATACTCGGCGCTCAGCTCGACGCGCCGCGTGGTCGTGAAGGGATACTGCGTGGTGGCGACGACCTGATCGACGAACACTCGCTCCAGCACCTGGAAGTACTGCCGGGCGAAGATCGGTCCGTTGCCGAGATCGATCGCCGTGTCACCGATCGCGGTGAACGCACCGAGGTAAGGTATTCGACCGGCACCCACGCCCCAATTCCACCGGCGCGACGTGTTCAGGTAGAAGAGACTGCCGCCGATGTCCTTGATGCCGCCATTCGCCTGGAACCCGGCCGCGATGCGACGATTGCCCAGCATGTCGCCGAAGTAGAACGCGGCGCTCCCGCCCACCTCGGTACCGAACGGTCCGCCCACCCCAACGCCGAACGACGGTGGCCCGATGTACTCCAGTGTGATCTTGGGCTTGTAGTCGGAGGACGGGAAATCCTGCACCGGCGGCAAGCCCGCCTCGGGATCGCGCATGTACTGCGCCACCAACCCGCGCTCGGGCGTCTCGGTGGGAGGCAGGATCGCGCTGGTCGCAACGGTGGCCTGTGGCGTGGGCTGCACCGGCTCGCCTCGCGCGTCCGCAGCCTCGAGCGAGTAGATGTGCTGCCCGGCGTTCTGGAACACCGTGAACAGCAGACGGCCGTTTCCCGGCGAGACGGAGAGCGCGGGGGAGAGATCGGTGATCCCGCTGATCCCCGTCGCCACACGCGTCACCTGGAAGAGCGCGCCGCTCGCGAGCTCGGTGCGGTAGATGTCGCTGAATCCATCGCGATCGGCGATGAAGTAGAGGCTCGAGCCGTCAGGCGAGTACTGAGGATTGATGTGCTTGGTGCTCGGGAACAGCTCGAGCAGCCGCACGTCGCCGCTCGCGATGTCGTACATGCCGATCCGCAGATCCGCATAGGTGAGCTTCTCGAAATCGGTACCCGGCCCTCTATCCGTCGCGAACGCGATCGTGCGGCCGTCGGGCGAGAAGGTCGGGTGCAGGTCGGCGAAGCGGTCGTTGGTGAGCTGTCGCGTGGTGCGAGCGCCGATGTCGTGCAGGTAGAGGTCGCTGATGCCACCCTTGGTGCCGGAGAAGGCGATGAAGCGGCCGTCGGGTGACCACGCGGTCATCGAGATCGCACCGACACCCTGCACGTTGATGCGACGCTCCACGTCGCCCGACTCGGTGTCGAGGATGGCGATCTCGTTGTCGCCGTCGGCGAACACGATGAACGCGAACTGCTTGCCGTCGGGCGACCACGAGCCCGCCGACGACACGAAGCTCACCGCGTCGAAGTGGCTATCGCTGCCGGGGCCGCCGAGCTTGCGAACGATCTCGCCGGTGGTGGCGTCGGCGACGTACAGGTCGACGCTGAACAGCGCGCGACTCGACAGGAACGCCACGTACCGACCGTCGGGACTGGCGACGGGAGAGACGTGCATCTCTCCAGGGTCATCCTTGTCGAGGCTGCCAATGATGTGCTTGCCCACGCCTGCCGGCGCCGTCCGCGCCTGCGCCTGCGGCAGGAATGTCGTGCGGTTGGCGACCGTCCACTCCTTGGAGAGCGAGTCGGAGGTGATCCCCAGCACACGACGAATCGCGTTGTCGAACCCTTCGCGGAGCGAGAAACGGTAGATCTCGGCGATCGCGGCGTCGCCCCACTTGCCGCCGATGTAGGCCCACAGCGCATGGCCGTAGCGGTAGGGGAAGTAGCGGGGATCGCGCGTGAGCTGCTTGATCGACGGCAGGTTGTTGGTCAGCGCGGCATCACGAAGCCACATCGCTGTGAGCGGATACACGCGGCCGATGGAGAGATATTCCGCCATCCCCTCCACGAGCCAGAGCGGCATGTTGACGAGCCCCGACAGTCCGCCACCGCCGCGCGCCGTCTGCGCGATGTCCTGCTGGAACACGTGCACCAGCTCGTGGCCGATCACGTGGTCGTTGTCGGCGTACACACCCGTGAATGGGAGCACGACGCGGTTGCGCAGGAACTCCGTGAAACCGCCCGTGCCTTCCGTGATCAGGCCACCGGTGACGTTCGTCTGCTGGAAATCCGGATGATTGGCGTAGAAGATGATTCCCTTCCGTTCGCTCAACTGATACCGGAAGACATCATCGAAGCGGTCGTACCACCGCTCGATCATGCGCGCGCCGTCCTGCGATGCCTGGAGCTCCTCCGGGTAGTAGTGGACATCGAAGTGTCCGGTGCGGAGGACACTGAAGTCGAAGTTCTCGTACTGGACCTTGTTTCGCCCGAAGTACTGCGCAAGCGCCGGTGCGGGTAGGAAAGTGAGCGCCAGGAGCGCGGCCGAGGTGGCCGATGCGACAGCACGTACTGCCTTGGAGCAGCGTGTCATACAGTCCTCGATGACGTTCTCGTTGTACCTCGGAGCGACTCGGGCGATGCGACCGTCGTGGTCGGGCGGGAGCGCGGCAGCCCAGGTGCTCGACGTCGGATGGGACAACCGATAATTGGCAAGGGGTGGACCACTCCTGCCCTCGAAGTAAAGAACTGACAAATAGCGACCTACACGAGCGGTCCGGGCTCGAAATCGGCGCGACGCCAGCCTTCCGAGGTCCGCTCGACAGCGTCAACATTCAGCCGGGGACCATACCCCCGCAACTGCTGATTGGTCCGCGCCGTCGGCGCACCCGATGGAGACTCCTCCGGCGAACAACCGGTCCAACATGTCCGCTGCCCTCGACCGCACTCCCACACGTCCGCCCGGCGCACTCGACCAGCACGTCGAGGTCGAAACGCCGGAGCAGATCGTGTTCTCCTACGCGGTGGCTGGTATCGGCTCCCGTGCCGCCGCCGCGCTCATCGACTATCTGATCACGCTCGGTCTGGTTCTCGCCCTGTGGATCGCGTTCGGGATCATCGCTCCCTACCTCAGAAGTCTCGCGGGCGACAATCAGTTCCTTCGGGTCTCCGGCTCGTGGGCGCTCGCCCTCCTCATCATCGCGCAGTTCATCGTCCTGTGGGGCTACTACGTGATCTTCGAGGTCGCGTGGGATGGGCAGACACCGGGTAAGCGGCGCCTGGGGCTCCGGGTGGTGCAGGACGGCGGCTATTCGATCTCGCCGGCGGCGTCGGTAGTGCGCAACCTCGCACGACTCATCGACATGCAGCCCGGGATTGCCTACGCCGTCGGCATTCTCAGCGCCGTGATCTCGAAATCGGGGAAGCGGCTGGGAGACGTGCTCGCGGGCACGTTCGTGGTGCGCGAGCGCGTCGTGCCGCTGGCCCCGGTCACGTTGCGGGCATCCGAGCCGTCTCGCCCCGTCCACGTGACGGCCGCGCTCACCGATGCCGAGCTCGAGCTGCTCGAGCGCTTCCTGGCGCGCCGCGCTTCGCTCGATGATCGGCTCCGCGGCCGACTCGTCGCACAGCTCGCCGAGCGGTTCGGCGACCATGTGCAGCCATTCGAGGGATCGCCGCTCGCGCGTCTCATCCGCCTGGTGGAGAGCGAGCGTCGCGCGCGCGCCCAGGGGGTGGCGGGACGTGGGGAGACGGGCGCCGCTCGCGAGCAGCACGCCATCATCGCCCAGGGCGCTACGCGCTGGAGCGCGTTCGCCAGACGGCTGGCCGATGCCCAGCGGCGCGGTCTCACCGGGATGGGCGAGCAGGAGCTGAGCGAATTCGTCGCGCAGTATCGGGAGCTCACGACCGATCTGGCGCGACTTCGCACGGCCGCGCGCGGTCGCGACATCGATGCGCTCTTCTACGTGAACCGGCTGGTCGGCGCGGGGCACAATCTCCTCTACCGCCAGCAGCGGGTCGCGTGGAAGACCCTCGGGCGCTTCATTTGGATCACCATCCCCACCGAGATCCGCCGGTCGGCGCCGGTCATCCTGCTGGCGTCCGTGTGCCTGTTCGCACCGATGGCGGTGACCTATCGGGCCATCGTCAGCGAGCCATCGCTCGCCCAGGATCTCCTGCCGCCGCAGATGATCGACCGCGCCGAGCAGGGCGTCCTCCGGGCGCGAGCAGGGAAGGAGTACGTCGATGTGAGTGCCGTGGAGCGCCCGGTGATGGCGAGCGCGATCGCGACGAACAACATTCAGGTGACCTACGCGGCGTTCGCGTTCGGCATCACCGCGGCGGTAGGAACGGTGCTGCTCCTCGTCTTCAACGGTGTAAGCATCGGAGCCGCGATCGGACTGTACGCCAGCAAGGGCATCGCCCCGCTCATCCTGGAGTTCGTGGTGGCGCACGGCGTGCTCGAGCTCACGGCCATCTGCATCGCCGGTGGCGGCGGACTGCTCATTGGCTCGGCCATCCTCCTCCCCGGCTCCCTCACGCGCCGTGCGGCGCTCATCGAGCGCGGGCGCCGTGCGCTCGCGCTCATCGCCGGATCCACGCTGTTCCTCATCCCGGCGGGCCTGATCGAAGGGCTCATCTCGCCGCGAGCCGACGTGCCCGGCGCGTGGAAAGTGGTCGTCGCCGCGGTGAGTGGGCTCGCGATGCTACTCTACATCGCGTTCGGTCGCTCGACGACTACGGCGACCCCCAGCGCCACCCTCGTCGCCGCGGAGCCTCCTCGCTACAGCGATGAGCGGGCCTTGATCGCGAGGTAGCGGTTGATCACCGCCGCAGTCATCGCCTGCGGCGCGACATCGAGCACGGCGACGCCCGCACGGCGCATCTGCGTCACGGCTTCGTGTCGCGCCTGGACGAGCTCTTCCGCTGCCGCGCTCTCGAAGAGCCGCGCGATCGATCCCGTGGCGTCCGGCATCGCCGCCTCGACGAGCTGCTCGTTGCGCAGAGCCACTACCAGCGGCAGGTGGCGGGCGACGCTCCGTGCACTGTGCGCAACGAGTGCCTGGGACGCCCGCGGATCGATGACGTCGGTGAAGAGCACGACCAGCGACCGCTTGCGATGGCGAGCGGCCAGCAGGCGGAAGGCCGCCGCATAGTCGGGCTCTACCATGCTCGCGCGCGCGGGGATGAGCGCCTGCCGGATGGCGTGCAGTGCCGGCGCGCCGCGCAGGGGTGGCACGAAGCCGCGCACCTCATCGTCGAAGAGCACCAGCCCCACGCGGTCGCCCGAGTGGAGCGCCACGTCGGCGAGCACGAGCGCCGCGGAAAGGGCGTACTCGAAGCGCGGTAGCGATCCGGCGATCTGCGTCATCATGCGACCGGCATCGATGGCGATGATCACCGTCTGACCCTGCTCCACCGAGTACTCGCGGGTGATGAGCTTGCGCCGCCGCGCCGTGGCCTTCCAGTCCACGCGTCGCGGGTCGTCGCCGACGACGTACTCCCGAAGGCTGGCGAAGCTCGTACCCTCCCCGCGCCGGCGGATGGATCGCACGCCCGCGTCGCGCAGCCGGTGCTGCAGCGACAGCAGCCGGTATCCTCGCACACCGGCCAGCGATGGTGTGACGGTGATCGTGTCCGGCAGCTCGTAGCGCAGCGTACGCCTGACGAGCCCCAGGCGCCCCGCGACGCGCAGGGCCACGGGCCCCAGCGCCCACCGTCCGCGCTCCTTCCCCTCGACGTCTAGAGGAACCGACGTCCCCGCGTCGGCGCTCAGGACGAGCTCCACCGGCACCTGCGCGCCGTCCGCGACGCGCCCCACGCCGCGGGGCAGGTCATCGTGTAGCCAGAGGCGCATCGCACGCGACGATCGGGTCGTTAGGCGGTAGCTCCCGGTGACGCGGTCGCCCACGCCGACCGCGGTCGGAAGCACCCGCTCCACGAGCACATCCCGTGGTGCCGGCGTGCCGAGCAGATCGGTGAGCGCGGCGATCGCCACGAGCGCTCCCAGCGTGGTGGCCACGAGCGCGCCCGCGGCGCTGCTGGAGAACAGCCACGCCGGCGCGGCGAGGAGCGCGAGCGCCGCGAGGCGACGCGTTGGGACCGCGCGCAGGCGGGCGAAGAGCGCCGCCAGGAGCAACCCCAGAACGAGCAACAGGGCGAACAGAGCGACGGGGAGCAGCGGCATCACTGCGGAGCCGGAACGCGCGAGAGAAGCGTTTGCAGTACGTCGTCGCTCGTCCGCCCCTCCACTTCCAGCTCGGGCGCCAACACCACCCGATGCCGCAGCACGGCCACCGCGTAGTCCTTGACATCGTCCGGGGTCACGAAGTCGCGACCGCCCAGTATCGCCGCTGCGCGCGCCACGCGGAAGAGCGCCACGGTCGCGCGCGGCGAGCCGCCGAGCGTGAGCGTCGTGTCCTCGCGTGTGGCACGAACGATCGCCGCGATGTACTCGCGCACCTCGGGCGTCACCCGAACCGAGTCGACCAGCGTGCGCAGCTCGCGACAGGTCTCCGGGTCCAGCACCGGAGCAGGCACCACATCGCCCGGCCGCTCCGCGTCGAAGCCCTGCGCGTAGTGGTCGAGCATCTCCAGCTCGGCATCGCGCGACGGGTACGGAACGCGGATCTTGAGCAGGAACCGATCGAGCTGTGCCTCCGGGAGGGGATAGGTGCCTTCGTACTCCACCGGATTCTGGGTGGCGAACACCGTGAACAGGTCACCGAGGGGCCGCGCGGCGCCGTCCACCGTCACCTGTCGCTCCTGCATTGCCTCCAGGAGCGCCGCCTGCGTCTTGGCCGGCGCGCGGTTGATCTCGTCCGCCAACAGCAGGTCGGTGAAGATGGGACCGGCGCGAAACTCCGCCGTGCTGCCGCCGTCACGAAGCACGTTGATACCCGTGATGTCGGACGGCATGAGATCGGGGGTGAACTGGATCCGCCCGAACCGCGCGTTGAGCGCACCGGCCATCGCGCGCACGAGCATCGTCTTGGCCGTCCCCGGCACACCCTCCAGCAACGCATGGCCCCGCGCCAGAAAGGCGACGACCACCTCATCGATGACGGTGTCCTGCCCGACCACGCGCTTCGCGACGGCTTCGCGCACGGCGCGCAGGGTCTCGACCACCTCCTCGACGGTCATCACGGAGCGGCGATCCTCTCGATGTGGTGAATGGCCTGGCCAACCGAAACGAGCTCGTCGGGTGGGAGCGCCTGCGCGATCGCGCGGCGGAGGAGCCGGATCTCGCCGCGCGCCGCGGGCAACCGGGTTGCGAGGGCGTCGAGGTAGGCCGCGTCATCGCCCGAGGCGCCAGCTCCCAGTGGATGCCTGCGCCGCACGCCGCGCACGAGCCGCCGGGCGGCCAGACGGGTGGCTCCCACCTGCTGGTACGCGCGGGCGAGCGCCCCCACGTGCTCGAGCGGCGAGCGGCGCTCGATGACGCCGCGCGGAGCGGGCGCGATGGCGCGCACGCCGACGGCGAAGAGCACCAGTGCGCCGGCCACCAGCAGCTGGAGTGTCGCGCGACCGGCAGGCGTGAGCCACAGCGCGCGCCAAATGACCCCCACGGGGTCGGCGTGCCGGCCGTAGCCCTGGTGATACTCGGAGAACACGACGTGCGCGCCGCGCGGCTCCAGCCACTCCATCATCCGCACGGCCAGCACGGCGCCATCGCCTTCGCGAAGGCGACCGTTGCGCAGCATCTCGGCGTCGGCGATCAGGATGATCTTGCCGCGCTCCACGGGGAAGCCGAGGATGACCGGCGGCGTGCGGAAGCGGTTCTGCCGGACGTGGACGAAGGCCGTGTCGCCGGGCATCGACACCGCCGTGTCGGCACGTGGTCCGCGTACCGGGATGCTGTCGGCAGGCGAGCGCGGGGGAGCCGGCTCCAGGAAATAGTTGAGGGTGGCGTCGTCCGACAAGAGCGGCCACACCGCCGCCGGCGCGGGACCTTCGACGTCACCCCGCTCGTCCACCGTCACGATCGGATAGTAACCGAACTCGGATCGCCGGATGCCTAACGAGTCGGCCAGCGGCGTGTCTGCCTCGGGCGTGGCGATGAGGCTCGCGCCGCGCCGCACCGCGGCCAGCAGCTGTCCCACCTCGGCGCTCGTGGGCGCGATCGGTGGCTCGAGGAGCGCGTAGATGGCGCCGTCGTCGAGCGGGGTCCGCATGGGCTCTTCGCGCCGCGCGACCCGCCAGCCCAATCGGCCCAGCACCTCGTACAATCCGCGGGCGCCGTAGGGCTCGGCCGAGTACGTGCTGAGCCGCATCACCCCCTCGCCGCTCCGCATTCCCGGCGACGCCAGCACGGCGAGCACCACCAGGATGGCCAGCACGGGGAACACGATGCGCGGCCGGAGCCACGTGTCGATCTCAGGCCGCGCCATCGGGCCTCACGATCGGCATCGCCAGCGAGAGCAGCCGCTCGTAGCGCTCGCGGTCGCAGTAGCCGATGCCATAGATCACTGTCTCGTAGGAGCGCGCAAATTCGCGGAAGCGGCCGAACAACGCCGATGAGCGCGCGCGCAGCTCGCGCACGTAGTCCCCGACGGTTTTGGAGGGATGAAGCCGAACCTCCTCCCGGCGCGCCGCGGCCTCCAGCAGCGCCTGATAGAGCGCGTGCGCGGCCTCGGTGTAGTTGCCGCGAGCGGATTCGCTCAGCGCCATCTGCCACGGATCGCCGCGGCGTCGGAGAGCGGCATCGCCCCAACCGAACCCAGCCCTCCGTGACTCGCGGCCGCGCGACCAGGTGCGGAACGCCTGCGCGAGCACCAGCACCAGGAGGACCGCGAGTAACCCGATGAGCAGCCAGGTGACCGGCGGAGACCCGCGCACTTCATCCCACAGTGGATCGAGGAGGGAGAACAATCGCCCCAGCCTGTCGAGCAGCCACGACCAGAAGCGCTCGAAGAGCGACGTGGAGTTGAACACGCGCCCCGAGAAGACGGCGTCGACCGTATCGCGGATGACCTGCTCGTCGAGCGGAAGGCTCTGCAAGGCGTTCAGACCGGCTGCCGCTCCTCGCGATCGCCCAGCTGCGCGGCCATCAGCTCGATGTCCAGCGCTTCCTTGCGTATGCGCGCGTCGTAGTACAGCAGCGTAGTCAGGATGAAGTACAGCGGATAGACGAACACGCTGACGACCATCATCAGTCCTTGCGCGACCACGGTGGACCGCGTGAGGCCCGAGATCGCCGCCATCACGCTGAAGTACAGGACGAGATACACGAAGAGTGCGCTGAACAGGATGACCGCGATCCGTCCCTTCATGCCGGCAGCCAGCTCGCGCGACCGCCTCAAGGCGTCGCCCACGCCGTTGTCCTCCAGCACAATGGTGGCCGGGATCGCGAAGTACCGGGCGAAGAGAATGACGCCCGGTACAATGAAGAAGAAGGCGCCAAGGCCGACGATGAACCATTTGTACAGCTCGGTCGCCTCGAGGCGAATGAAGCGAGAGACGCCGTGCCGGAGCGAGTCCTCGGGCTTCACCTCGCGTCCGAGAAACGCCTGTCCGGACGCGTGCACCATGGTGCCGTCCATCAGCGCGTACCACACCAGCGAGATCAGCAGTGCGGCCAGCATGCTGCCAGGGTCCGCGACATCGCCGGACACGAGATCGATGCCGGCGACCGTCGACAGCGTCACCGTCAGGATGAGCACGGGAATCTGTAGCACGGCCTGGAGCGTGACGAAGCGGGCGAACTGCTGCTTGTAGAGCTGGAAGGCGGCGTCGACGAGCTCGGGTCCGGACCGGGGTCGGTAGGAGACGGCCGACACGTGCTACCTGCCTCGGAAGGTGTTCCTGAAACCTATGATTTCGATGCCACGACGCCAGCACCCGAGTACGCCGCCTGCCGAGTCCGCCGTCCCGTGGTGCACTCGGCGCGCACCGGACACCGGTGGCAATGCGCGAGGCGCGCCGTGCAGACCAGGGCGCCGAGCTCCATGAGCCCCTGATTGTGATCGTACGCGGCGCGTCCGGTGCGCGGCAACAGGCTCTCCGCGATCCGCCAGATGGCGCCGCGCCCGGTGCTCGACGTCGCGTCGAGCGTCGGCGCGAACGCCCGGCGCAACACCCGGGCAACGTTGGTGTCGACGAGGGCCGCACGCCGGCCGTAGGCGAAGCACGCCACGGCACCCGCGGTGTAGGCTCCGATCCCCGGCAGCTCGCTCAGCGTTCGTGGATGGGAGGGCAGCACCGCGCCGTGATCGCGCACGACCGAGCGCGCGAGCTGGTGCAGGTGGCGGGCGCGCGCGTAATAACCCAGTCCGCTCCACGCCTCCATCACCCGTCCCAGGGGCGACCGCGCGACGTGCTCGAGCGACGGGAAGCGTGACAGAAAATCGGCATAGCGCTCCACGACGCGCGACACCTGCGTTTGCTGGAGCATGAGCTCGGACACCAGCACCTGGTACGGGTCGCGCGTCCGGCGCCACGGCAAGTCTCGATGGTGCGCCCGATACCAGGCGCGCAGCTTCCGGCCGAACCGCTGCCGCCGAGCCGCCGAGCCTGACGAGTGATGGCGCGCGGCTGGCATCAGAACCTGGTCTCGAGTCCGTTGACCACCCGGAAGGTGTCTCTGGCGATGAGCAGCTCCTCGTCGGTCGGGATCACCCACACCTCGAGCGGAGCGCCATCGGCGCTCACACGTCCTTCCGTGCCGTCGACGGTCTGTGCGTTGCGCGCGGCATCGAGGGAGATGCCCATCCATCCGAGCCCGTCGCAGATCCGGCTGCGGATCTCGGGTGAGTTCTCGCCGATGCCGCCGGCGAAGACGATGGCGTCGGCGCCACCGAGCGCGGCGACGTAAGCGCCGAGATACTTCCGCACGCGATAGCAGAAGATCTCGATCGCCAGCTTCGCGCGCCGATCATCGTGCTCCGCCTCCTCCGCCAGCAGCTCGCGCATGTCGTTCGTGAGCCCGGAAATCCCGAGAAGCCCCGACTGCTTGTTGAGCAGGTTCTCCACGTCCTGAAGTGACAGTCCTTCCTTGGACGCGACGTAGTCCAGGATCGCCGCATCGAGGTCGCCGGCGCGCGTACCCATCACCAATCCTTCCAGGGGCGTGAAGCCCATCGAGGTGTCCACCGAGTTTCCGCGATCGATCGCGCACGCTGAACAGCCGTTGCCAAGATGGAGCGTCACGATCCGCGTGCCCTCACGGCTCCGGCCGGTGAGGTGCCGGTACCGGTGCGCGACGTACCGGTGCGACGTACCGTGGAATCCGTATCGGCGCACGCGATGCCGGCGATACAGCTGATAGGGGAGGGCGTAGAGATAAGCGCGCTCGGGTAACGTGTGGTGGAACGCCGTGTCGAACACCGCGACCTGCGGCACGCCGGGTCCCAGCACCGCGCGCACCGCGGCGATGCCCTTCAGGTTGTGTGGATTGTGCAGGGGTGCGAGATCGATATTCTCCTCGATGCCGCGCTGCACTTCCTCGGTGATCAGCGCCGAACGCTGGAAGCGCTCCCCGCCGTGCACCACCCGATGTCCGGCGGCGCCGATGTCGGCGAGGCTCGTGAGCGGCACGCCCGAGTCCTCGCCGAGCATCCACCCGATGAGGAAGGTGATGGCGGCGCGGTGGTCGCGTAGCGACTCGGTGCCGCGAACGGGCTCCGCCCGCGCGCGCTGAAAGGCATACACCACCTCGCCGCCGATCCGCTCCATCTGACCGCGGGCGAGACGCTCGTCGTCGTTGCGCTCGATGCGATCGCGGTCGGTGCGCACCAGCTGGAACTTCAGCGTCGACGAGCCGACGTTGAGCACCAGGATGTCCAGAGGCCCTCCTGCCTGACGGGTGTGTGCGTCGCGGCGGAAGGGTATCAGCGCCGGCGGCTCCGCACCAGACGCCGCGCGGTCAGACGGTCACGAGGCCGGACACCCGCTCAGCGAGACGTCGCGCGTCGCCCGGGGCGTGCGCCTTGGCATCGTTGTCGAAGTACACGAACACGTCGCGCGACGCGCCGGTCGCGGGCCGGGCCCACTGCCGCACCCGGTCGCTCCAGCGGTCCAGCTCCTCGTCGGAGTAGCGACTCGTATACAGCACCTCAGATCCGTGCAGGCGTACGTACACGAAGCTCGCCGTCATCACCTCGGCGCAGGGATACGTGCCGGCCGTGTCGGCGATCACGAGCGCCACATCGTGCTCGCGCAACAGGTCGTAGCACTCCGGGACGAAGTAGCTGGGATGGCGGGGCTCGAGCGCGTGACGGTAGACGATCGCTTCCTTCGCTGTCACCAGCGCCCCGCGTCGAAGCCGATCGTCGTGACGCGATGCGAGCCGCGCTGCCGCCCTGGTGTCGTGAGGCAAGAGACGCAGAAAGGCCTCGAGTCGCGCGCGATCGAAGCGGTACGTGTCGGGGAGCTGCCAGAGAAAAGGGCCCGTCTTGCGGCCGAGCGCCAGCACGCCACTGGCAAGGAAGTTCGCCAGCGCTCCCTCGGCGCGAGCCAGCTTGAGGTTGTGCGTGATGAACCGGCTTCCCTTTACGGCGAAGACGAAGTCGTCGGGGGTCTCGTCCACCCAACGCTGAAACACCGAGGGATGCTTCAGGCTGTAGAACGTTCCGTTGAGCTCGATGGAGTTGAACGCCCGGCTGGCAAACCGCAGCCAATGTCGCGGGCTGAGCCCGGCCGGGTAGAAGGCGCCGCGCCACCCCGCGTACGTGTAGCCACTGATCCCGATGAATGCGCCGCCCGTTCCTTGCGGCGCCGGTAACACCGCGCGCTGCGCGCCTCGCCCGCGAGTCATCATTACCGTGACCGGTGTGACAAGGTGCATGCCATGTGAGGGTCGGGGACCGGGGGTGAGGGGTGAGAACTTGCGTGGCGTGCACACTCCTCACCTCTCGTGCCTCACCCGTCACATGACATGTTATCTGCGCCCGGGCAGAACTCTTGCTCGCCAGCTCGGGCACTGGCAGCGACGATCTGGAATTGCAGAGGAGGTGCGGAGATGGCTCAGGACAGGGATCGCGAGCGAAACAGAGGGCAGGGCAGGAGTGACGAGGACATGCCCCAGTCCAGCTACTACTCGCGAGCACGCAATCGGGCGAGCCGCGGCGTCCGCAGCGGCTACGGCTACGGGTCGACAGCGGGCTACGGCGCCGAAAGCGGATACGGCGCGGCCGACTATCCTGGCGGGTACGGCGGACCCGGCGAGTTCCGCGGCGCACCGGGTGGCTACGCCGAGCGCGGGTGGAGCGATCCCGGACGCGGCGAGCCCGGCTGGGGCACCCGCCAGCGCGAGGAGTATCGCGGAAGTGCACCCGAGCCGGCCCGCGACTACGGCCGCGACTACGGCCGCGACTACTGGCGCGACTACGGCGGACGCGAAGGCGGCGGCGGTGGCGGACGCGGCTACTCCGAGCGCGACTTCACCGGCCGCGAGGTGGGGCGCAGTGAAGAGTACGTGGGCGGCATGGGTTACGTCGGCGGTACGGGTGTGGCGTCCAGCTCACGCGCGACCCGTCGGTCGCGCTGGCGCCGCGAACCGCTCAAGGCCGCCGAGATCATGACGCGCACCGTCAAGGCGGTGACCCCGGACAGCTCGATTCGCGAAGTCGCCCAAATCATGCGCGACGAGAACACCGGCGTGGTGCCCGTCGTCGACCAGAACCACCAGCTGCGTGGGCTGGTCACCGACCGCGACATCGTCATGCGGTCCATCCCCGAGGGGCTGGATCCGATGAACATGCGCGCCGCCGACCTCATGACCGAGGACGTGGAGGCGGTGACGCCTGACGAGTCTCTGCGCGCGGTCGTGGACCTGATGGGTGACAAGCAAGTGCGTCGCGTGCCGGTGGTGGACGAGAACGACCGCTTGGTGGGCATCATCTCCATGGCCGATGTCGCCACGCGTGCCGACTACGATGAAGACCTCCAGGATGCGCTCGAGGAGATCTCATCGCGGCGGAGCTTCTGGAGCAAGCTGTTCGCCTGACGAGGGACGGGCGCGGGCGGGGGAGCCGCTGATCCTCCCCCGCCTCGCGCGCTCACTCCTCCAGGTCGGGCCTGCGCCTGGCCTTTTTCTTTTCTCCGCGCTTCCGCTTGCCATGCAACCGCTCCTCCTTCGCGGCCCGGCTCGGCCTGGTGGCGATGCGCGGGCGCGGCGCGCGCAGCGCCTTCCGCAGCAGCTCGGCCAGCCGGCGTTCGGCCGCTTCGCGATTTCGGAGCTGGCTCCGGGTTTCGCTCGCCGTCACGCGCAGCACACCGTGGGCGTCCAGACGGTTGGCGAGTCGTGTTCGCGCGCGCTCCCGCAACGCGTCGTCGAGCGCGCGGGAGGTGTTGAGGTTCCACGAGAGCTCGACCCGGGTGGATGACGTGTTCACGTGCTGCCCACCGGGCCCGCTGGCGCGCGACGCGCGGAAGGTCAGCTCGCCTCGCGGAATGGCCACCCTGTCGTTCACGCGAATCGCGTCGTCCACCCGCATTCCTCGGTCACGCGCCCCGCGCTCCGCGCTCCGCCCCACGCGCCACGCGCGTAACGCCTTCAACTCTCGGTCGTCCAATGATATAGCAAAACGCCAGTCCGACGGAACGCCGCGGCGCCGCACGATGCAACACCGCGCCGTTACCTGGCGCCGCGCCGCCAGTCGCGCCTCTGTCTCGAACCACCGCGGATGTTCAACACCAGTCGGATCTTACGCTGGATCTTCATCGGCCGCCTGTCGCTCGCCACGGCGATCTTCGTCGCGGCCGTGTTCGTGTGGAAGGAGGCCGACGCGACCGACACGCTGATCGCCGCGCTCGCCCTCTTCGCGGCCATCGCCGTCACCGCCCCGTCCATCTGGTATGCGCTCATCCGCGCCGAGCCGCGCGGGCGCAGCTTCTACTACGCACAGTCGCTCTTCGATCTCTGCCTCATCACCGCGGTCGTGCACGTGACGGGTGGCGCGGCGTCACAGTTCGCCGCGCTGTACATCCTCGTCTCGGCCAGTGCGTCGCTGCTGCTCCCGGTTGGCGGCGGGCTGCTCGTTGCCGCGCTCGGTATCACCCTGTATTACGGCGACGTCGTCCTCGGCCCCGGCCCGGCGGTCACGCTTGGTGTCGGCCTCCAGCTCGGCGTGTTCGGCGCGGTGGCCCTTGGCACCGCCTACCTCGGTGCGCGGCTGAAAGAAGCAGGTGCCAATCGTGAGGCCCTGGAAGCGCAGCTGGCCTTCGCGCGGCTCCAGGCCGACGACATCCTCCGCAACATCCGCAGCGGCATCATCACGATCGATCGTGCCGGGCGCCTGCTGTACGCGAACCCGGCGGCGGGAGCGATGCTCGGCATTCGCGGACACTCCATGCTCGGCCAGCCGGTGCTGTCGGATATCGACAAGACGGCACCGGCGCTGGCCGATGCGCTGCGCCTGGGCGTCGAGCGCGGACAGCGCGTGACACGAGGGGAGGCCGTGATCACGCTGAACGGCCGGCGGTTCCCGATCGGTCTGACGACGACGACGATGGAGGCCGACCGCGACACCCATGGATCGCTCGCATCCGCCACCGTGATCTTCCAGGACATCTCCGACAACAAGCGGCTCGAGGAGCTCCGGCTGCGCGCCGAGCGACTCGAGGCCGTCACCGAGCTGAGCGCGTCGCTCGCGCACGAGATCAAGAACCCGCTGGCCTCCATTCGCAGCGCCGTGGAGCAGCTGGCGCGCGTGCCCTCGGCCACCGACGACGAGCGCACCCTCAGCACGCTCATCGTGCGCGAATCCGACCGCCTGTCGCGGCTCCTGTCCGAGTTTCTGGACTTCGCCCGGGTGCGCGTGACCCGGGTGAAAAACGTGGACCTCGTGACCATCGCGCGAGCGGCGGTGGCAACGGTGTCGGCGCACCCCGATTGCAGGGCGCGCGTCGAGGTGCGCGTCGAGCGCGAATCGCCGCCGCTGCTGGTGGAAGGGGACGAGGATCTCCTGCACCGCGCCGTCTTCAACATCGCGCTCAACGCCGTGCAGGCCACTCCCGAGGGCCGGCGCGTGACCGTCGAAGCGCTCGTGCTTCCCGCCGACGAGCTGCCGCGCGGTGTGTCGTTCGGCCGCGATGCGGTCGCACTCCGTGTGTGCGATGAAGGCCCCGGAATTCCCGAGGCCATTCGTGACCGCGTCTTCGATCCCTTCTTCACCACGAAAGCAGGCGGTACCGGGCTCGGGCTCCCCATCGTGCACCGCGCCATCGAAGCGCACCGCGGTCTCGTGTTCCTGGACAGCAGCAGCCGTGGCACACGATTCACCGTGCTGCTTCCCCGCTGGCAGCCTGACGAGCAGGAGGTCGCATGTCCGGCAGCGTGACCAACGGGAAGCCGAGCGTGCTGGTGGTGGATGATGAGTCGGGCATCCTGGACACGCTGCGCATCCTGCTGAAGAACGAAGGCTTCGACACCCACGTCGCGCTGGGGGGCAAGCAGGGGATGGAGCAGCTCGCCACGCTCGCCCCCGACATCGTGCTCACCGACGTTCGCATGCCGAGCGTGGGCGGTATCGATCTCCTCGCCGCGGCGCGGGCGCAGGATCCCGACATGCCGGTCATCCTGATGACGGCGCAGGCCGATCTGCGCTCGGCCATCCAGGCGGTGAATGCCGGAGCGTACTACTACATCCAGAAGCCGTTCGTCAACGACGACATCGTCGCGATCCTGCGGCGAGCCGCCGAGCACCGGCAGCTGCGCGCCGAGAATCGGTCGCTCAAGCAGGAGATCCGTCGCCGCGAGCGAAACGGCGGATCGATGGTTGTCGGGCGCAGCCGGGCCTGGCTGGACGTGCTGCGGCTGGCGGAAACGGTGGCACCGACCGAATCCACGGTGCTCATCCAGGGCGAATCCGGTACGGGAAAGGAAGTGGTGGCCCGCTACATTCACGAGCTCTCGGCGCGCGCCGACGGGCCGTTTCTCTCGATCAACTGCGGCGCGCTCCCCGAGAGTCTCCTCGAGAGCGAGCTGTTCGGACACGTGAAGGGCTCGTTCACCGGCGCGGTGAAGGACAAGGTCGGCCTGTTCGCGGCCGCGGGGAAAGGCACCTTCTTCCTCGACGAGATCGGCGAGACGACACCATCGACCCAGGTGAAGCTCCTCCGCGTGCTCCAGCAGCGGGAAGTCATCCCCGTGGGCGCCACGGAGGCGATCGCCACCGACACGCGGGTGATCGCGGCCACCAACCGCGACCTGGAAGAGGAGATGAAGCGCGCCTCGTTCCGCAGCGATCTCTTCTACCGGCTCAACGTCTTCGCGCTGCACCTGCCGCCTCTGCGCCAGCGCCGCGACGATATCCCGCTCCTGGCCACGGCCTTTCTCCAGCGCTCGGCCGAGCAGCGTGGCGGGGAGCCCAAGCGACTCAGCGACGACGCGCTGGGCGCGATGCAGGTGTACCAGTGGCCCGGCAACGTGCGTGAGCTGGAGAACGCCCTCGAGCGCGCGGTGATCCTGTCGGAAGGTCCGGTCATCGAGGTCGATGCGCTGCCGGAGCGGATCACCGAGCGCAAGGCCGAACCGCTCGTCTCCGAGAAGGTCACCGGCAATCCCACGCTCGAGGTGATCGAACGCGCCTACATCATGTGGGTGCTGCAGAGCGAGGGCGGCAACAAGAGCCGCGCCGCGGACGTGTTGGGGATCGATCCCTCTACGCTGTACCGGAAGCTCTCCCGCTACGGGCTGGATTCGTGACCGCCGAGCGAGACAGGCTCGTACGCTGGGCGCCACTGATCGTCGCCTTGAGCGCGATGCTCGTCTACGCGAACGCGCTCGCCAACGGCTTCGTGCTCGACGACCAGGGCGTGATCACTGAGAATCCGCTCGTCATGTCCCTGGACGGGATGTGGCGCGCGTTCGTCAACCCGTATTGGCCCGAGGCGCTGGGCGGGTACCAGTATCGACCCCTCGCCATCGCCGGCTTCACCATCGACTGGGCCGTGTCGGCCGGAAGTCCCACCTGGTTTCACGCCGTCAACATGCTGTGGCACGCCGCGGCGACCGTCGCCGTGTGGTATCTGGCGATTGCCATTCTCGCGCCCGCCGGAGCGCTGGCGACGGCGCTTCTCTTTGCGCTCCACCCAGTGCACGTGGAAGCCGTTGCCAACGTGGTGGGCCGGCTGGAGTGCATGGCCGCGGTGTTCACGATCGTCGCCCTGCTCGCGCACCGGCGCGGGTCGCGAGCGGCCATCCCCTTGTTCGCGCTCGGACTGCTCTCCAAGGAGAACGCGATCGTGTTCCTCGGGCTGGCGGGCGCGCACGATCTGCTCATCGCGGGACCCTGGCGTACCGCCCTGCGCGATCGCCGAGTCCTGTACGCGTCATACGGAGCGACCGTCGTCCTGTATGCGGGACTCCTGGCCTATCTCTTTCGCGATGGTGGATTCACGACGCCATCGCTGACCTTCGATGGAGCCGGCACATGGCAACGGCTGCTCACCGTGGCCACGGTGGTCCCGCGCTACGTGATGCTGTTGTTGCTCCCCACGCACCTGTCGGCGGATTACCAGCCCGGCGTCATCCTGCCGGTCACGTCGCCGCTCGATCCGCTCGTGCTCCTCGGCGTGATGCTCGCCGTGACGCTGGCGGTGGCGATCGGCCGCGCCTGGCGGCGCACGCCCCAGCTGGCGTTTGCGCTCGTGTGGGTTCCGATCACGCTGGCACCGGTCTCCAACGTGGTCTTCGTGTCGGGCGTCACGCTGGCCGAGCGCACCCTGTACCTCCCGAGCGTGGGCGCGATGCTCCTCCTCGGTTGGGCGATCCAGCATCTGGCGCTGCGACATGTGCGCCCGGTGCTCGCCACGGCCGCGCTGCTGCTCGCGTTTTACGCGGCGCGCACGTGGACGCGCACGCCGGCGTGGCGCGACAACAGGACCTTCCTCCTCACGCTGCTGCGCGATCACCCGGAGTCGTATCGCGCGCACTCGGCTGCCGCCAAGGTCTTCGCCTCGCAAGGCCAGCTCGATGCCGCGAGCCGCGAGCTCGCCACGGCGCGGCACATCTTCCCGCGTGATCCGGGCAACTACACCACCGGTGCCGAAGTGGCCATGGAGCGCGGAGACTACGCGACGGCAGCGCTGTTGCTCGACAGCGCCATGGCGCTCCGGCCAGGGCTGGCGAAGGTACACCTGCGGCGAGCCGACGTCGGCTACCTCATGGGAGACTTCCGCGAGGCGATCGCGGCGGCCGAGCGCGGGCTGGTGCTGGCCCCCGACTCGGCCCGCGCGCGCGTGCTCATCGCGCTCGCCGCCCGAGAGCTCGCCGACACCGCCACCGCGGAGCGGGCATATCGAGAGGGTATTCGCCACAGCCCGGGCGTCTGGGAGTTGCGATTGGGATATGCCGACGTCTTGCTCGCCAGAGGGGATACCGCGCGCGCCCTGGAGCAAGTGACGCACGCCGTGGAGCTGAGTAGCGGTGGGCAGGCAGCGCTTGCGTTCCGCGACCGGATTATGGGGGGAAGCAATGACTGACAACGGACAGCGCGTGGCAGCCACTCCGGTCGCCGCGCCGGCGCCATCGCGCCAGCGGCTCACGTCGCTGCGCGTCGAGATGCTGGTGAGTCTCGCCGTGCTGGCCACGGTGGCGCTCCTGCTCGCCGTGACGCTCGCGCTCCTCGTGAACGACATCATCGGGTCGCGTTATGGAGCCTACATCGCCAGCGCGCTGGTACTGATCGACGTGGCGGTGTTCGTGGCATTCGGCGCCTCGAAGCTCCGCACGCTGGTAGAGCGACCGATCGAGCAGATGGTCCAGGCGACCGAGGCCATCGCCGGCGGTGATCTCACGCAGCGCGTTCCGCCGAGCAACGTGGCCGAGTTCGCGCGGCTCTCGGCGAGCGTGAATCACATGACCAACCGGCTGCTCGAGGAGCAGGCGCTCGTCGCGCGTTTCGAGAAGATGGCTGGTGTGGGGCGTCTGGCGGCCGGCCTGGCGCACGAGATCGGCAATCCCCTTGGTGCGATCAACGGTTACATCCACATGCTGCGCCGGCAGGCCGGCGCCAACGGACAGATCGAGGACACCCTGAAGGGGATCGAGCACGAGAGCATGCGCATCGACCGCATCATGCGGGGCATGCTCGACTACGCGCGTCCAAGGCGCCGCTGCACGGCACAGGTGGACCTCAATGATTCCGTGCAGCGTGTCGTGACGCTGCTGCGCGACCAGGGCGTGCTCACCGGCATCCGGGTGGATCTCAGCCTCTCGTCGCGCCTCTCGACGCTGGTGGGCGATCGGGATGAGATCGACCAGGTGCTGGTGAATCTCCTCGAGAACGCCGTCGATGCGCTCGACGAAGGCGGCCGGGTGTCGATCGTCACGCAGCAGGTGCCGTTCGCCGAGATGTTCGGGCAGTCGACACGACGGGCGGGCGATTCGCGCGACGTGGAGGTGCCGCGCGAGTCCAGTGCGCGACTGCGCGCGTGGCTCAACACGGTGGGCGAGCCGAGGGAGGTGATCAAGCTGGTGGTCGCCGACTCCGGGCCCGGTGTTCCGTGGAGCGACACGGAACGGATCTTCGACCCCTTCTACACGACGAAGGATGCGGGGAAGGGAACCGGCCTCGGCCTCGCGATCGTCTCGCGGATCGTCGAGAGCGCGGGCGGAACCATCTGGGTTCGTGAGGCACGCGAGGGAGGCGCCGCCTTCTTCGTGCTGTTCCCGGTTCCGGAGGCCGCCACCAGGCTGGGAACGGGCACCGGCGCCGAAGTGTAGTCGGCTATGCGCGTGCTCGTCGTCGACGACGAACCGTCGCTGCGCCTCACCCTCTCGCGGATTCTCGCCGCGGAGGGGCACGAGGTCGTCACTGCCGCCGACGGTGAGGAAGCGCTCGCCAAGCTCGAGGAGGTGGATGCCGATCTCGTGCTCTGCGATCTGCGCATGCCGCGGCTGGACGGGCTTCAGTTCCTGGGCGCGTACCAGGAGCGTGCAGGACGGGCCCCCGTCATCGCCATGAGCGCCTATGGCGATGCACAAACGGCCATCGCCGCGCTCCAGCACGGGGCGCACGACTTCCTGCAGAAGCCGTTTCGTGCCGAGGAGCTGCTCCTCAGCCTCCGCAAGGCCGTGGAGCGGCAGCGCCGGCAGGAGCGCGCCACCGTCGCCGAGGCCGCCGCGGCGATCGCCGGCCCCGAAGCGTCGATCATTGGCGTGAGCCACGCGCTGCGCGAGGCCGTGGAGCTGGCGCGGAAGGTCGCCCCGTATCCGCTCACCGTGCTGCTCACGGGCGAGAGCGGCACCGGCAAGGAGCTGATCGCCCGGTTGATTCACGCGACGAGCCGGCGCGCTGGGGCCGCGTTCGTCGCCGTCAACTGCGGAGCGATTCCGGAAACGCTGGTCGAGAGCGAGCTGTTCGGCCACGTGAAGGGGGCGTTCACCGGCGCGACGATCGACAAGCCCGGCCTGTTCGAGGAAGCGGATGGGGGAACGCTCTTCCTGGACGAGGTCGGCGAGCTTCCCGCGCCGCTGCAGGTGAAGCTGCTGCGCGTGCTCCAGGAAGGCGATGTGCGGCGCGTCGGCGCCACTGTGTCGCGGACCGTCGATGTGCGCATCATCGCGGCCACCAATCGAGACCTCGCGACCGACGTCACCACCGGTCGCTTCCGGAGCGACCTGTACTATCGCGTGAACGTGGTGGGGATTCGCCTCCCGCCGCTGCGGGAGCGACGGGAGGACATCCCGATCCTCGTCGATCACTTCCTCCAATCACACGCCAGGCGGCTCGGGATCGATCCTCGTCCGCTCGCCGCGCGCGCTCTGGAGCTGCTCAACGAGTACTCCTGGCCCGGGAACGTGCGCGAGCTGGCGAACGTGATCGAGCGCGCGCTCGTCCTCGCCACTGGCGACACCATCGAGGCCGCCGCGCTCCCCGAGGTGCTTCGTGCGGCACCCGGTGCTCCCCTCCCGTCGGATTCCGATCTGTCCATCAAGCGCGGCATCGAGCAGCTGGAGCGCACGCTCATCGGCCGCGCGCTGGAGCGCACGCAGGGCAACCGGACGCGTGCCGCGCGCCTGCTCGAGCTGAGCCACCGCGCCCTCCTCTACAAGATCCGAGAGTACGGCCTGGGCGACTGAGGTCGCGCTGGAGCGTTGCCGAAGACGCTCAGACTCGTGTTCATAGGGTACCCGCGAGGCCGTCATGCCGCGGGAACATCGCCATCTCCACGCGAGACAGTGTTTCGCTATGCAAAGAGTTGCAGGTCGGAAACTCTTTGCGCGTTCGGAGCGCGCTCGGCGCCGCGCAAGTCGCGGAGAATCAACGACGCGGCCGCGGCACGAGTCGCGCATTCAGAGCGGCGACTTCTGGAGGGAACCAATGTACTCACGCAGGCCCGGATTCAGCGCCATCGAGCTGATGATGGTCGTCGTCATTCTCGGCGTGCTTTCGGTGATCGCCATGCCGAAGGTGAGCGAGCTCTCCCGCTCGGCGAGCCTGCACTCGGCCACCCGGACGGTCGCTACGACGCTGACCCAGGCGCGTGCAGCCGCGATTCAGAATGGGCGCACGACCAGGTTCATTCGGAACGGCAGCACGATACTCGTGGTCCTCGATCGTCCCGGTGGCGTCGATACCGTGGCCACCCCGAGCGATCTGTATGCACAGCATGGTGTGGCGCTGAGTGGCGCGAACGTGATTCAGTTCAATCCGCGAGGATTCGCTGAGGGTTCCGCGCGCAACGACCCTATCGTAGTCGCCAACTCCGCGAAGTCACAGTCGGTCTGCATCAAGGGACTCAGCAAGATCGCCATCCAGGATTGCGCCTGAATATGAAGAGCACTCGTTCTCGGCGCCGGCGGTTCCGCCGCGGCGGCTTCACTATTGTCGAGCTGATGGTGGCCGTGGTCGTCATGGTCATCGGTGTGATGGGCCTTGCCAGCACCGCCGCCGTCGTGTCACGCCTCATCGGCGGCGGCGCCCACCAGACGATCGCGGCGACGGTCGCGCAGTCGCGGTTCGAATCGCTGCGCAGCGTGCGGTGCGTGTCGGTGGTGAGCGGCGCAGCCACCACGCGCAACGTCCGCGAGCGCTGGGTGGCGGAGCTGATGACGCCGCGCTACTACCGCGTGGTCGACACCGTGCGCTTCGACACCCCCAAGGGCGAGCGCGTGCAGGCCTATCGCAGCTACATCCGGTGCACGCCATGAAGACACGCTCCGGTTTCACGATGGTCGAGCTCTCGATCACCCTCGTGCTGGTGTCGCTCGTCGTGGGCGGCCTCATGTCGGTGCTCCTCGACCAGCAGCGCTTCTATAGCGGCGCGAGCGACATCATCGACACGCGTGCGAGCGTCAGGCAGATCGCCGATGTGCTACCCAACGACTTGCGGGCGCTGGCCCCGGCGGAGGGAGACATCTACGAGATGAGCGACCGGCACATCCGGTACCGTGCGACAACCGGGTCGACGGTTGCCTGCGCGGTCAACCAGGCGGCCGGCACGATTGTCATTCCTCCGGTGACGCTGTCGCGCGACAACGGGTTGAGCTCCTGGATCGCGCGACCGGAACGGGGTGACTCGGTACTTATCTTCGATTCCGGCGTGTCTCCTCCCGTGTGGCGCGTCCACGTTCTCACGGCCGACCCGACCCCCGGCGTGTGCGTGCCGTTCACGGCCAGCGCCGCCGAGGCGAACAGCGGCCTCACGCTGACCGTCGACACGCCGGTCGCCGTCGGTATTACTGCCGGTGCTTCGCTTCGCTTCTTCCGCGCATCGCAGTACGAGCTCTACCAGGCCGGCGACGGCAAGTATTACCTCGGATTCTTCGACTGCCTCATCACGCGCAATCCCGTGTGCTCCACCGTGCAACCGGTGAGTGGTCCGTACCTGCCTTTCGCGGCGAGCGGTCCCAGCGGCATGCGGTTCACGTACTTCGGCGCGAACGGCGCCGTCACCAACGTTCCCGCGCTCGTCACCCGGATCGACGTGGTCGCGCGCGCTGAAAGCCGCAACGAGATCCGTGGCGGTGGCCGCAAGCGAGAGCTGTACCGCGATTCAACCATGTTCTCGGTTGCAGTCCGCAACCAGTGATGCTCCCGAGGATCACATGACTGGCACACTCAGACCTCGAAAGGGGTTCGCGCTCGTGGCCGCCATCACCGCCATCGTGGTGATCGGCGCGCTCATCACGGGCATCTTCTTCGCGTCCACGCAGGAGTACCGCATCGGCAGCAACACGCTGCTCCAGGCGCGGGCGCTCACCGCCGCCGAGTACGGACTCAACGTCGTACTCGCGCAGGACGGTACCGTGGCGCCCGATTCCGGTTGGAACGCGGACTGGAACAACGCGCTCGGCACCGGGCAGGTCATCACGCGCCAGTACCTGCCGCGGGACGGCTCGGTCGACACGCTGCGGGTCACCCGGCTCGACGCAAAGAGCTTCTTCGTGATGTCCGAAGGACGCGCCGGCGTGGCCGGTAACTCCCGGGCGCAGGCCCGGCGCCGCGTGGGTGCCCTGATTCGGCTGGTGATGCCGAACATCAACTTCCTCGGTGCGCTCACCGCGCGCGGCCAGGCCAGAATCGGTGGCAGCTCGTTCGTCAACGGCAATGATGTCCCCCCGGCCGGTTGGGCGTGCGGCCCCGCGGGTCCCGCATTGCCGGGCCTCGCGGTTTCCGATGCCGATTCGCTCACCGCCAGCGGCTGCAGTGACCTCACCTGCGTCCAAGGCGATCCCAAGGTGATCGAGACACCAGCGGCCGCGGATCCCGACACGTACTTCAAGTACGGCGAGACGGACTGGGCCCAGCTGACGGGGATGGCCTCGAAGATCATCCCGTCGGGGTCGATCACCGGCCTGGGCCCCCGGCTTCGGGCCGACGGCACGTGCGACGTCGGAAATCCCCTCAACTGGGGTGATCCGATCAAGGACGTCGCTCCCGGCCCGTGCGAGAATTTCTATCCGATCATCTACGCGACCGGTGATCTGTCCATCTCGGGCGGTATTGGTCAGGGCATCCTGCTCGTCGAGGGCGATCTGCAGGTGCAGGGCGGCGCCGAGTTCTTCGGACCAGTGATCGTCAAGGGCCGGCTCAAGACGACCGGGACCGGCGGCCACTTCAACGGCGGCGTCCTCGCGGCCAACGTGGATTTTGACCAGCACACCGTACTGGGCGACGCCGTGATCCAGTACTCCCGGTGCGCGATCGAGAAGGCGCTCAACGGGTCGGCGACGCCGACACCAGCGCGCGGCCGCTCCTGGGTGGAGCTGTATTGATTCGTTCCAACCGCGCGCATCACCTGATGCGCGCGGTCGACACTCCTTCGCTGTCCGCTGCGGCGACGTGATGACACGTCGCCGCAGTTGCTTTCCCATCGTGTGACGAGCGCACGCGACATCGCGGCCGCCTAACGCCCGGAGTTTTCGCCCGGTTACGCGGCGCTGTGCTGTTACGTTGCCACGGCCTGGTCGTATCACAGGTAGCCAGAGCGGGCCATGTCACGATGTGTTCGCATGCGCCGCTCGAGTTCGCTCGTCACCGCTGCGTTTCACTTCTCCCGTCACAAGTCGGCAACACCATGGCGCTCTTCGGACGCAAAAAGACCACAATCGGGCTCGATATCGGCTCGGGTCTCATCAAGGTCGCAGTCATCGATCACGGCAAGGGCGAGCCGGAGCTGACGAAGGTTGCCATCGCCCCGCTCCTCGCCGACGCGATCGTCGAGGGCGAAGTGATGGATCCCGGCATCGTCGCCGATGCCGTCCGCAGCGCCATCACCGGCGCCGGCGTGAAGGGGAAGGGTGTCGTCACCGCCGTCGGTGGTCGCGACGTGATCATCAAGAAGATCCAGATCGAGCGCATGAAAGAGGAGCAGGCCCGCGAGCTGATCCGCTGGGAAGCGGAGCAGCACGTCCCGTTCGACATGGAGTCGGTGGAGCTCGACTTCCAGATCCTCGACCCGCACGGCGACGGCCTGGAGATGAGCGTGCTGCTGGTAGCGGCGAAGCGCGACCTGATCGAGACGAAGATGCGTCTCCTCACCGACGCCGACATCGCGCCCAGCGTCGTCGACGTCGACGCCTTCGCGCTGCACAACGCCTTCGAGGTGAATTATCCCGACGCCATGCACGGCGTGGTCGGGCTCGTCAACATCGGGCACGAGGTCACCAACATCAACCTTCTCGATGATGGCGTGCCGTTGCTCACGCGTGATCTCGCTGCCGGCACGCGTCGCTTCCGCGAGGATCTGCAGCGCGAGCGCGGGCTGAGCGCCGAGGAGGCGGATGCGCTGCTGCAAGGCTACGACCGCTCGCCGCACCTCCAGGCGGTCGCCGAGGCGCGTGCCGAGGAGATCGCTGTCGGCATCGAGCGCGCGGCGGCCTTTCTCGCGACGTCGTCGCGCAGCTCGAGTCGCATCAAGGGAGTCTATACCTGCGGCGGCGGCGCGCGCGTTCCGGGACTCACCGATGCGCTCGCCGCGCGGCTGCGTCTGCCGGTCGAGTTGGCCAACCCGCTGCAGCGTCTACGCGTCCGTGACGGCGCTTTCGATTCTCTCGTCATCGACGATGTCGCGCCGCTGCTCATGCTCCCGATCGGGCTGGCCCTTCGCCAGGCCGCCTGATCCTTCAAGGTCGCGTCATGATTGAAATCAATCTGCTGCCCGGTGCGGGCAAGAAGTCTCGAGGTCGCGGCGCCGCCGCTGGACTCGCCGGTGCGGTGTCGAGTGCGTTCGCCCAGGTCAAGGACCCCTTCCTGCTCGGCGCGGTCGGCGCGGTGCTGCTCGCCATGGCGGGCATCGCCGGCATGTTCGTCCTGCAGCGCGCCGAAGCCGCCTCGCTCGACGAGCGGCTCCAGCTCGCCCAGCAGGACTCGATTCGCTACTCGGCCGTGATCCGCGAAAAGCGCAAGGCCGAAGCGCAGCGCGACTCCGTCGTCAAGCAGGTCGACCTCATCCGGGCATTCGACAACAAGCGCTTCGTCTGGCCGCACATCATGGATGAGCTCAGCCGCGCGTTGCCGCAGTACACCTGGCTCACGTCGCTCACGCAGACCAGCGCTACCGCGGTGGTCGCCGACAGCGCCGCGACCACCGACAGCACGGCCGTCGTGCCGCGGATTCAGTTTCGCATCGTCGGCAACACCGTCGACATGCAGGCGCTCACCCGCTTCATGCGCGTGCTCGAGGCATCTGCATTCATCGAGCAGGTCCAGCTCGTGAAGTCGTCGCTGGTCATCGTCGAGGGGAAGGAGGTCACCGAGTTCCAGCTCGATGCGTCCTACGAGAACCCCGACCCGTCGGCGATTCGCACTACACCCTTCTCTCTGTCGGTGAGGTAGCCATGGCACTTCTCCCGAAGGGGCAGCGCGAGCAGACACTCGTCTTCGTCGGCATCCTCGCCTTCGCCGCGGCTGCCGCGTACTGGAACTTCGTGTACTCGCCGCGTGCCGCCGAGCTCGACGTCAAGCGTCAGCAGGTCGACACGATCGTCGCGCTCAACCAGAAGGCCAAGGCCGAGCTCGCCAAGGGAAACCTGGGTCAGCTGCGCGCCCAGCTCGCCGAGTATCAGCAGAACCTGGCGCTGGTCCGCACCCTCGTGCCCACCAGCAACGAGGTGCCCGCGCTGCTCGAGCAGGTATCCACCGCCGCGCGCCGTGTGGGGCTCGACCTCGCCTCGGTCGACCCGCAGCCGGTCACGCCCGGCGAGGAGTATGACACCCACCGCTACAACGTGGCGGTCATCGGCAGCTACCACGATCTCGCCGAGTTCCTCACCAACGTCGGGGCGCTGCGCCGGGTCGTGCTGCCGGTGAACCTCATGCTCCAGCAGCCGTCCAATCCGGCGGCGGCGAAGTCGCGACAGAAAAAGGAACAAGCCGTGATCGAGGCCAGGTTCCAGCTGCAGACGTACGTGACCCGCAAGGGCCCGTCGGAGGAGACGGAGCTCGCGGCCAGCGCCGCGGGAGACCAGTGATGCGCATCACCTCGTTCATGAATCAGGCGCTGATGGTGGGCGCGCTCTGCGTCGCCGGCATGCTCGAGGCGCAGGCCACGCCGCCGATCACGGCGCCCAAGAACGCGGCGCGCCGTGCCGCGGCCGCCACCA
>DATFFQ010000090.1:0-11745 GCA_035249955.1 Gemmatimonadaceae bacterium | reverse complement strand
TTCTCGGCGTTGATGGTGAGCTGCACGGGTGCCCGTCCGGACCGGACGAGCGACCGCTCGAAGTCGGCGGGGATGGTGAGCACCATCGTCGCGTCGCCGCGCAGCAGCGCGTCGTTGGCCAGCGCCGCCGAGCTGGAGTGGCCGATGATGCGAAAGTGCCCCGACGCGGCGAAGCGGGTCACCAGGCCGCGCGACACGCTGCCACGGTCCAGGTCCACGACGTATGCCGGCGTGTCGCGGATCTGGAAGGTGGCGGCGTTGGCCAGGATGAGGAGCTGCAGCACCGGCACGACGATGATCTGCGCCAGCGTGGCCCGGTCGCGCACGACGTGGAGCACCTCGGCGCGTGCCAGGACGAGGACGCGGCGAAGGCCGGCGAGCACGCGCTACTCCAGCCGCACGCGGAACGACCGCGTGCTGAGGGTGAGGAGCACGAGCGCCATCGCCACGAGGATGAGCGTCTCACGCCAGAGGTAGGCGAGCCCCACGCCCTTGAGCATGATCCCGCGCGCCACCAGCACGAACCACCTGGCGGGGACGACGTTCGAGATCCACTGGAGCACCCTGGGCATGCTCTCGACCGGGAAGATGAACCCGGAGAGCATCAGGGTCGGCAGCATGGTGCCCACCAGCGCCCCCATCATCGCCACCCGCTGTGACGACGTGCGCGCCGAGATGAGGATGCCTAACGAGAGGGAGACCAGGATGAAGAGGAGCCCCTCGGCCAGCAAAAGCAGTACGCTGCCGCGGAGTGGCACGTCGAAGACCACGCGAGCCTCGACGATCACCAGCACGAGGGCAGCGAAGCCGATGGCGAGATACGGCGCCACCTTCCCGACGATGATCTGCCAGGGGTGGAGGGGCGAGACGAGCATCGCCTCCATGGTACCGATCTCTTTCTCGCGCGTGAGGGTGAGCGCGGTCATGAGCGCCGACGTGATGGTGAGCACCATCGCCAGGAGCCCTGGCACGAAGAGGTTGGAGCTCTCGCGCGTGGGGTTGAAGCGCATCCGCGCCTGAGGCACGATGACGAGGGCCGCTCCTGGTGATGCCCCTTCAGCGCGCAACTCGCGGGCGTAGCCCTGGATCACCGCCTGCGCGTAACCCTGCATCGCGCTCCCGGTGTTGGGCTCGGTCGCGTCGGTCACGAGCAGCACGCGGGCCGGCAGCCCGCGGGCGAGCTGGCTGGCGAAGCCCCGCGAGAAGACGACAGCCTGCTGCGCCGTGCCCGACGCGAAGAGCGGCTCCAGCTCCTCCGTCTGCCTGACGACACGAACGATGCGGAAGACGCCTGCCCCCTCCAGCCGAGCACGGAGCGCCAGCGTAACCTGGTCGGGGGCCGGATCGACGATCGCCAGCCGCACGTCGGTCACGTCGGTGCGGATGGCGAAGCCGAACAGGATCACCTGGAGCACCGGCATGAGGATGAGCACCGCCAGCGTGCGCCGGTCGCGCAGGATGTGGTAGCCCTCCTTCCTCAGGAGCCCGCGCAGCGCCTGCATCTATCGTCCCACCGGCGCCACGTCGGGCCGCGCCAGCCGCACGAAGAGATCGTCGATGGACTCGACGCCGTGCTCGCGCTTGAGCTTGGCCGGCGTCCCCATGGCATCGATGCGCCCCGCTACCATAATGGAGATGCGGTCGCAGTACTCGGCCTCATCCATGTAGTGGGTCGTGACGAGCACCGTCGTTCCGGAGGAGGCGGCCTCGTAGATGAGCTCCCAGAACTGGCGCCGGGTGATCGGATCGACGCCGCTGGTGGGCTCGTCGAGGAAGACGACGCGCGGCTCGTGCAGCAGCGCCACCGAGAAGGCCAGCTTCTGCTTCCATCCCAGCGGAATCGAGCGCACCAGCTCCCGCTCGGCGTGCGCGAAGCCGAGTCGCTCGAGGATGCGTCGCGAGCGGTCGCGCAATTCGGTGTCGGAGAGACCGTAGATGCCACCGTACAGGTGAATGTTCTCGCGTACGGTGAGATCGTCGTAGAGCGAGAAGCGCTGGCTCATGTAGCCGATGCTGCGCTTCACCGACTCGCTTCGGGTGGCGATGTCGTAGCCGGCAACCGTTGCCTCGCCGCCGCTGGGAGCGAGGAGACCGGTGAGCATGCGGATGGCGGTCGTCTTCCCGGCACCGTTCGCACCGAGGAAGCCGAAGACCTCGCCGGCGCGGACGTCGAAGGTGATGCGATCGACGGCGGTGAAGGTGCCGAACCGGCGCGTGAGATCGCGAGCACGGATCGCCAGCTCGTCGCTCATGCCACGTGTGCTCCGCGTCCTTCACGCTCGGCGCGCCCCATCAGCGCCATGAAGCTGTCCTCGATGGTGGGCGGTGTGGCCGAGACCGTGACGTGTGGGAGTCCGTGCGAGTGGAGGAATCCGCTCAGCTCTCGCCCGACCTCGGCGGCGGTCACGGCACCTCGTACATCGGTGTAGTGCAGGACTTCGCCGAACGGATACACCCGGTGCGTGTGCGGGAACTCACGTATTGCCCGAAGCGCGCGATACCGATCGGCCACGCGCACGGCGAAGAGCGAGCGGCCGAACGACTGCGCGATCCGAGCTGGTGCATCGATGGCGAGGAGGCGGCCGTGCTCCATGAGCGCGACGCGGTCGCAGCGGTCGGCCTCGTCCATGTAGGGCGTGGAGACGACGATGGTGAGCCCCGACGCACGGAGCTGCGCCAAAAGATCCCAGAACTCGCGCCGCGACACGGCGTCGACGCCGGTGGTGGGCTCGTCGAGGAAGAGAATCTCCGGGCGGTGCACGAGGGCGCAGCTCAGGGCGAGCTTCTGCTTCATGCCACCCGAGAGCGCGCCGGCGCGTCGATCGCGGAACGGCTCGAGCTGCGAGTAGATGGGCGCGATCTGCTCGTAGCCGCGCTCGATGGTGGTGCCGAACACCGACGCGAAAAAGCGGAGGTTCTCCTCTACGCTGAGGTCGGGGTAGAGCGAGAATCGGCCGGGCATGTATCCGACGCGACGGCGAAGCGACCAGAGGTCGGCGACGACGTCCAGCCCCAGCACGCGCGCCGAGCCCGAGTCGGGAAGCATGAGCGTGGTGAGGATGCGGAAGAGCGTAGTCTTCCCCGCCCCGTCCGGTCCGATGAACCCGAACAGCTCGCCGCGCGAAATGGTGAACGATACCTGGTCGATCGCGACCGTCTCACCGAAGCGCTTGACGAGCTCACGAACGACGACGGTCCCCGGCTCGTCGTTCTCGCCCCTCACCCCTTGCCTCTCGCCACTCACCGATCGTCCTCCGCGCCGAACGTCACATCGCCGGGCATGCCGATCTTCACCACGCCGTTCTGGTTGGCGACGGTGATCTTCACCGCGTACACGAGATCGGCGCGCTCCTCGCGCGTCTGGATCGGCGTGGGTGTGAACTCCGCCTCCGACGACACCCACGTCACCCTCCCCGGCAGCGCGCGCAGCTGACCGCCGTCATCCACCGACACCCGCACCTGCTGTCCGATGCGCACCCGGGCGAGCTGCGGCTCGGTGACGTAGGCGCGCAGCACCATCGAGTCGAGGTTGGCGATCCGATAGAGCGGCTGTCCCGCCTGCATCAGCTCGCCGCGCTCGGCGTAGGTGGCGAGCACCGTTCCCGACACGGGATTGATGATGCGACTCCGCTCCACGCGGTCGCGGATCTGCGCCAGGCGGGCTTCGCTCGCCGCGGCTTCCTGGCGCACGCTCTGCCGCTGCGCGCGCAGCGCCCCGATCTGCTCGTCGAGCACACGATAATCGCGCTCCGTCTGGTCGAGCTGCTGCGCGGTAGCGGCCTGCTGCTCGTGCAGCCGGCGTGTGCGCTCGTACGCGCGCCGCGTGATCTCGCGCTGTGCCTCCAGCACCTGGATCTGGCGGTCGGCCTCGACCGATCGGGCAGTGCTCGCCGCCCGCTGGGCCGCGATCTGATCGCGCTCGAGGGCGAGCTGGGTCGTATCGATCACCGCCGCCAGCTCACCGGCCTCGAGCGTCGCTCCCTCGCTGGGAGCGAACCACAGCAGTCGCCCGCCGGTCTCGGCCGAGACGACCACGTCCGTCGTCTCGAAGTTGCCGTAGGCGTCGGGCCCGGCGTCGCCGTTGCAGCCGGCGGCCACGAGCGTGACCGCCAAGAGCAGGCCGCCGGCGCCATGCCTAACGATCGTCATCGGACCTCCAGACCGAGCGTGGTGAGCAGGCGCGCCTGCGTACGCGACCGCTCCACGCGATGCGTGATGCGCGCCAGTCGCGCCTCGAGGACGTCCGTGCGCCGGTCGAGGTAGTCGGCGGCGGTGACCACGCCCTCGTCGAAGCGCAGGCGCGTCTCGCGCTCGATGCGCTCGCGGAGCGCGATGATCTGCTCGTCCAGCGCCAGGGTGGTGTCGAGCCGGTCGAGTGACGCCAGATCGCGCTCGATACCGCGGTGGATCGACTCGGTGAAGGCGGCCTCGTCGGCGGCAACGATCTGCTGCTGCAGGGCGAGCGCCTCCTGCTCGCGCCGGGTGGAGCCCCAGTTCCACGGCGTCCACTCGATGCGCAGGCCGCCCAGCCAGTACGAATCGAACTCCTCGCTCAGGAAGTCGAGCCCGGGGCGCCCGTAGCCCGCGCGCGCGAAGGCGGAGAGTCGAGGCCGGTGCTGCGCGGCGGCCGCCTGCTGCTGCGTGCGCAACCGCTCGCGCGTCCCGGCGAACTGACGGTACTCGGGGCGCGCGCGCAGGTCGGCCAGCGCGCCGCGCGCGCTATCCACGGTGGCGTCGAGTGAAGGCAAAGCGAGCGCGATGCTGTCGGCGATCTCGGTGCGTGTGAGCCGGGCGAGAACGGCCAGCGCGGCGCGGCGATCGGCATGAATGGCGGCCGCATCCTGGCGCCGCTCGAGGATCGATGCCTCGATGGTTGCGGCTTCACCAGGGAGCGTGGTGCCCTCACGGACACGGGCGGTGACCTCACGCAGCCTCGCTTGCAGGTCGGCGATCGTCGCGGCGATCTCGGCAGCCCGCTCCTGGAGGAGGGCGGCCGCGTAGAAGGACTCGTTCACCTCCTGTCGGAGGGCGAAGAGCGTAGTGTGGACACGTGCCTGCGACTCGGCGAGCTGTGTGCGCTCGACGGCACGGCGCGGCGCGAGCGTGGGGTCGAGCAGCCGCTGCTGGACGCGAAGCGAAGCGTCGTACGTGTCGTTAGGCGGCGAGATCACCGGGTCGCCGCTGGGCGTCGTGAACGGCACCCGCGGCACGTCCGACTGGTACTGTGCCTGCACGTCGCCACTCAGCACCGGGAAACGCTCGGCAGAGAGATTGCGCAGGCGGAGATCGGTCTGGGCGGTCTGCAGCTCGAGCTGGCGCAGGCGAGGGTCGTTGGCCAGCGCCTGCTGATGCAGGACGCCAAGGTGCAGGGAGTCGGACGCGCCCCGAGCCGGTTGCTGCGCGGCGAGGGGACCGGCGAGCGCCGAGAGCACGAGGAGGATTCGGTTCACGGTCGCAGCGCTCCCAGAAAGAAGGATGGGAGCTCCTTGCGGCGGCGCGCCATGAGACGCTCGAACCCTTTCTGGTCGGTGCCCGTGAGCAGCATCATCATCGCCCGGGCAGCGAACGGGAAGATGCACAGCGACAGGAGGCTCATGGCGAACTGCTCGGGAGCGATGGATCGCATGGTACCGGCGCGCACGCGCTCGTCGATCTGGCGGCGCAGCGTGTCGAACACACGCGGTCGCACCTGCTCGGGGACGAGCCCGGTGGCGGCCTGGAGAAATTGACGGGCGCGGTCAGGGTCGTGGTGCATCTCACTGATGAGGTAGGCGGGGAGCAGCGGCGAGCGGGCAAGGTTGTCGATCTCGAGCTCGACGACGCGCTCGACCTTCTCTTCCAGTGGGAGGTCGGAGGCGAGCACCTGGATGACCGGCGGCATGAAGCCGCGCGCCACGCGCTGGAAGACTGCCTCGGCGAGCTTTTCCTTGCTGCGGAAGTAATAATGAAGGAGTGCCTGATTGACGCCGGCCTCTTTCGCGATCTCCTGCATGCGGGCGCCGGCCGTGCCTCGTCGCAGAAAGACGGCGTGCGCCGCGTCGAGGATCCGCTGCTCGGTGTCCCCGTCGTGCTCGAACGTCCTGGTGACCTGCCCGTCTGTCTTCATCGTACGGTTTGACTATTCAGTTAAATCGTACAGTATAGACGTGCCCGCCGGAACGCAAGAGCTATGGCGCAACGGCCGCGGCTCGACGAGAACGGGGCCGGTGCGAATCGCACCGGCCCCGCCTTTTTCGCCCGTCGAGCTCAGTGATCAATCCGCGATGCGCTTCAGCTCCAGGGTGAACACCGACCCCTTCCCCACCTCGCTCGCCACGGTGAGACTCCCACCCATCCCTTCGGCCAGCTCGCGGCTGATCGCAAGGCCCAGCCCAATGCCCTCCGACTGCCCGCCCTGATCCGCGTGCGCCTGCACGAACGGCTCGAAGATGCGCTCCAGCCGATCCCCGGGGATCCCGGCGCCGGTATCGGCCACGAGGATCGCCACGCGATCGGGCCTTGACCTGACGGACACCGAGATGCAATCGCCCGGGCTGCAGAACTTGATGGCGTTGGAGAGCAGGTTGAGCAGGATCTGGCGGATCTTTTCCGCATCGCCGAGCAGTCGCAGCGTGTCGTCGAACGATTCCCAGCACAGCTTCAGCCCGCGCAGCTGTGCCTGCGGGTCGACCATCGGCTCGATGTCGGCCAACAGACGGGTCAGTGACACCGGCTCGATCGCGTAGCTCACGTGTCCGGCTTCGACCCGCGCGAAGTCGAGAACGGCGTTGATGAGTCCCAGCAGGTGCTGCTGGCTCGACTTCAACCGGCGCGCGTAGTCGGCGTAGGCAGGAGGCAGCGGGCCGTGAACGGCCGCGAGCATCAGGTCGGCGTAGCCACCGATCGCGTTGAGCGGAGTTCGCAGCTCATGGCTCATCGTCGCCAGAAACTCCGTCTTCGAGCGGTTCGCCGCTTCGGCTTCGGCGCGGGCCGCCTGCTGCGCTTCGTACAATCGAATACGCTCGAGCGCCTGCGCGCACTGATCGGCGAACGCTTCGAGCAGCTCGATGTCTTCCGGGTCCAGCTGCCGTCCGGCGCCGAGGTTGAGTCCCATCACCGCCAGCACCCGATCGCCGAGGTGCACGGGGAGGCCGACGAAGACCGGGAGTCCAAGCCGCGCTATTCGCGGCGCGACGCTCGGATAGCGCTGCTCCCACTCCGCGAACGTGGAGATGATGATCGGCCGCCTGGTCCGGACTACATCATCGGCCGGCGTCGCGCCTCCCATCGGGTGACGCTGCCAGGCGGCGATGACCTCGTCGGGGTGCCCGCCTACACCAAGTGATACGAACTCGCGCGCGTCCTCCTCCACGAGCACCACACCACCGGCCGGAGCACCCAACGCCGGCAGCGCCTGGTGCAGAACGACCTCGCCGACCTCCTTCCCCGACATCGCCCGCGAGAGGCTGGCCGTCAGTGACTGGAGCAACGACCTCCGCTCGGCCAGTCGCACGCGGTCGGAGACATCGGCGAGCGTGACTACCCACTTGCGATCAGTGCCGACGCTCTCGCTGTCGGTTGGCCGGGCGCCCACCGAGAGGAAGAGCTGTCTGCCATCGGGGCGGATGAGCGCCACATCCTGCCGCTTCATGGGGGCCGACGTCGCAGTGGCCGTCAGCTCGGCGAAGGAGACCATCCCGGCGCATCGCTCCTCCAGCAGCAATCCCTCGAGGTTAGTGCCGAAAACATCAGCGGCCTGGCGATTGGCGCGAATCACGCGCCCCTGCGCGTCGCACACGACGATGGGCTCGGCCGCGTGATCGATGATCGCCTGGGTGAGCCGATCATCGGCCTCCGCCTGCTCGCGGCGCTTCTGCTCGGTGAGGTCGGTGGCGACCGCGCAGATGCCGTCGAAGCCACCGGAGCGGAGGAGGCCGAGCGACAGCTGCACCGGCACCGACGCTCCGTCGCCGCGCACGAGGCGCAGCTCGCCGCTGGCCTTCCCGCTCGCCGTGCGTGCGATGAGCTCAGCGAGCACCACGATGTCGTCGGGGTGCACGAGGTCGGCGAGATAGACGCCGGCCAGGCTGGGGCGGGAATCGTCGAGCAGCGTCGCGAGCCGCCCGTTGCTGTAGAGGATGAGGCCATCGAGCGCGAGCGTGAGCGCGCCCTCGGACATCTGCTCGACGAGCATCCGATAGGCCTGGTCCGCGGTGACGAGCGTGAACGTCCGCGGTCCCGCCGGGCCCTCGATGACGAGCGCATCCACTTCACCGGTGCGGATCGCCCGCAGCGTCTCCTCGGCCTCCTGGAGTCTCGACCTCAGGAGCTCGAGCTCGGGCGATACAGGCCTCGCGGGCGTGAGGCGCGAGCTCGATTCGAGCAGCATCGCGTTTTCGGCGCTGCGTCCGGGTTGCTTCTCCTTCATGCGGACCTCCCAACGCCGATCGCGCCCAGCACGCGCCCCTCATCGGCCATGCTCCCCACGACGCGCCGCAGTGGTGCGGGACGGCGCTTCACAAGCGTGGGAGCGGCGAGAATGTTCTCGTCCTCGGCGTGCTCGGGGTGCTGGTAGATGTCCACGACCTGGAGGTCGTAGTGGCCGGTGAGATGGCGCTCACACAGCCGCTTGATCCGCTCGACCGCCTCGAGCGATCGCGCCGTGGTACCGGCGACGAAGAGCTGGAGTACGTAGTGCGGGCCGACCGTCGCCCGTCGCAGCGCGCGCTCGAAGGCGTCGCTCGTATCGTTGTTCTGGGAATCCATGAAGTACGTTTCCCGCGACGCCAACCGATGGGTTAGAGGCGCGGCCGAAGGTTGAGCCCAACGAGTGTGCGCTCGCTGTTGGACAGGTCTCCGATGATCTTCCTCATCGGCGTTGGCAGCCGGCGCACCAGTGTTGGAATGGCGAGAATCTGGTCTCCTTCGGCGAGCTGCGGGTGCTCGATGAGGTCGATCACCTCGATGTGGTACTTTCCCGCGAGGTGCTCCTCGCAGAGCCGCTTGAGGTTGGCGAAGGCAGCGAGCGACTTGGGGGTCTGGCCGGCGACGTACAGCCTGAGCTCCCAGAACTCCGGTGATGCGGTGCCCATGGGCGGCGAGTCGACCGTGTCGGGTGCGCGAGCGCCGGTCATGACGTCGCGTCTCTCGAAAATACGGACGTGTTACCGCGCCCGTTGCCATCACCGTCCACCACGCGACCGTGCGGGGAGCGCTCGACAGGGATTTCGGTCGGCGTGGCGGCCTGACGGCTCCTGGCCATCTCGGCGCGCTCCCTGGCGCGCTGATCGGCGCGAGCCGCGTCGTCCCTGAGCGCGCTCTCCAGGTCCAGGCGCTCCGCCTCGAGCTCGGCCTCGAGCGCCGCCATCTGGGCTTCGAGCGCTGCACGCTTGCGCTCGAACTGCTTGCGCCGGCGCTCGATCTCCTGCTCTCGCTCCACGGCGCGGGCTCGTTGGGCCGCTTCCTGGGCGATGCGCGAGGACCCGGTGAGCACCCCTTCCACGCCGAGGTAGGCCGGCACGATGCGGACACCGTCGCCGGTGATGACGAACTCGCGGATCTGATTGGAGTGCGACATCCCGCGCGACTTGAGCACGTACAGTCCGCGGTTGCGCTCGCCGTTCAGCTCGATGTCGCGGACCAGGAGCCACGTATCGACCACCGACGAGATACCGATGTCGCTGGCTTCGAGCGAGCTGCTCGTGCCCTGCGTCAGGGTCGTGAAGAGCGCGGTGATCCCGGCCCGCTTGAGCGCGTCGATCAGCCGCGTGCACATCGCGCGCACGTCCCCCTGGGCACTCTGGCCGAGCAAGGCGGTGAGTGGATCGACGACCACCACCGCGGGCTCGAACTGCGACACGAGCCGGTCCATCTGTGCGAGGTGCATCTCGAGGCCGTAAAGCGACGGGCGCGCCGCATGGAATCGCAGCAGATCACGCTCGATGTGTGGGGCGAGGTCGAGCCCGACCGAGCGCAGATTGCGCAGGATCTGCTCGGGCGATTCCTCGAAGGAGAAGAACAGCGCCCGTTCGCCGCGATGGCAGGCGGCGTCGACGAAATGCGCGCCGATGATGGTCTTGCCGGTGCCGGCGCTCCCCGTGAGCATCACGCTCGAGCCGCGGTATAGACCGGCGCCGCCGAGCATCGCGTCCAGCTCGGGAATGCCGATCGAGACTCGCTCGGTGCTGACAGGGTGCTCGAGCCCCGCCGATGTGATCGGCATGACCGAGAATCCACCCTCATCGATGAGGAAGGGATACTCGTTCGTGCCGTGGCTGGAGCCCCGATACTTGAGGATGCGAAGCCGGCGCGTGGAAACCTGGCTGTCGACGCGGTGATCGAGCACGACCACGCAGTCGGAGACGTATTCCTCGAGGCCGTGGCGGGTGAGCGTGCCGTCGCCACGCTCGGCCGTGATCACGGCCGTCACGCCGCGGTCCTTGAGCCAGCCGAACAGGCGGCGCAGCTCGGCGCGCAGGATGGCGGTGTTGTCGAAGCCGGAGAAGAGGGCCTCGATGGTGTCGAGAACGACGCGCTGGGCGCCTACCTTGTCGATGGCGTGACCCAGGCGGACGAACAGCCCTTCGAGGTCGTAGTCGCCGATCTCCTCGATCTCGCTTCGCTCCACGCGCACGTGGTCGACGTGGAGCTTGCGCTCGGTGACGAGCCGCTGGACGTCGAAGCCGAGGGAGGCAACGTTGGCGGCGAGATCCCTGGCTGTCTCCTCGAATGCGATGAAGACGCCGGGCTCATCGAACTGCGTGACACCGCGTACGAGAAACTCGGCGGCGAAGAGCGTCTTACCACATCCTGGTCCGCCGCAGACCAGAGTTGGACGGCCGCGTGGGAGACCGCCCAGGGTGATCTCATCGAATCCCCGGACGCCCGTTGCCGCCTTGGGGAGCGATATACTCCCGGGCGCTGACTCCGTAACAAACATCCTTTCCTCCGGTGCCGGAATGTGGACTAGTCGATCGGCAAAGTCCAGTGGTCGTGAGTCGATCGCGGTCACGGTCTGACCGGAGCGGTGCGCGGTTGCGCGGGGTAATGCGCGCGGGGTATATCAGCGCCGACCCGAGCCGGTGAGGCGGTGAGCAGCCACCAGCGGTGTGACAGCTGCGGCGCGGAACATGGAGCGCTCGATCCGCACACGCGGTGCGTGCGGTGTGGCGGTCTCCTGGCCGTGGTGCACCCCGTGCCGGCCTGGCGAGGTCGGGAGCTGAGGCGTCGGTTCGACGAGCGCGTCTCGACTTCCGCCAGTGCGGCCGTTGCGCGCTCGGGGGTGTGGCGATTCCGCGAGCTGGTGATGCCGGACGTCACGGACGGCGACGTGGTGACGCACCCGGAGGGGGACACGCCGCTCCTCGCGCGCCCGGCGGTGGCGCGCTGGGCCGGGATCGACGAGCTGCTGCTCAAGCACGAAGGGCACAACCCCACCGGCTCGTTCAAGGATCGGGGGATGACGGTCGCCGTCACGCAGGCCAGGCGCATCGGCGCGTCGGCCGTCGCCTGCGCGTCCACCGGAAACACGTCGTCGTCGCTCGCCGCCTACGCCGCGCAGGCGGGGCTTCCGGCCATCGTGCTCGTGCCGGCAGGCAAGGTCTCGTTAGGCAAGCTGGACCAGACCGTCGCCTACGGGGCGCGCACGCTGCTCGTGCGTGGCGACTTCGACGATTGCCTCCGTCTCGCCGCGGAGGCCGTGGACCGTCTGGGCGTGTACCTCGTCAACTCCATCAATCCGTACCGGCTGGAAGGGCAGAAGACGAT
>DATFFQ010000089.1:0-53662 GCA_035249955.1 Gemmatimonadaceae bacterium | reverse complement strand
CTCGCCTTCACGGACGCCGACTGCGTGGTGAGCCGGGGGTGGCTGCGGGAGCTGGCGACAGGGTTCGCCGCCGGCCCGCAGGTGGGAGGGGTCGCCGGGGAGATCCTCGCCTTCCCCCCCAAGACACCCGCCGAACGGTACATGGCGATGACCCACCCCAATTGGCAGCAACGCGCGCTGGCCAGCGGGTGGCCCTTCGCCGCGACGGCGAACGTGGCGTACCGGCGCTCCACCTTCCGGCGCATCGGCGTGTTCGACCCCCGCCTCATCAGCGGCGAGGACAAGGATTTCGGCTGGCGCTTCTTCCACGACGGGCAGATGGAGCTTCGCTACAACCCTAAGGCGATCATCTTCCATCGCCACCATACGACCGTGCGCGCGTTCGTTAGGCAGCACCTCGGATGGAGCTACGGAAACGCGCTTCTCCACGCGAAGTACGACCTTCCGTGGGGAGCGCGGGATGAGCTGCGCAAGTACGGGGACCTGGTGTCAGCAGCCGGCAACTTGATCGCGGCGTCGGCGCGGTATGCGACGAAATCCGGCGACAAGATGGATGTGTACTTCCGGTTTTTCGACGTTCTCCGCACCCTCACGTACCGCGCCGGCGCGCTGCGCTGGATGGTCACGCACCGATCGCTCCGCGCAAAATTCGCGGACGGCGACACGCCGGGCGCCAGACGATGACGGGCGTCCCATCTCTTGGACCGCGCGAGCGGCTGTTCCTCCTGAGCTGCGGCCGGCTCACCTTGGATGCGGCCACCCGCGCGCGCGCCGAGCAGTTGCTTGCCGAGCCGCTGGCCTGGGATGCGGTGCTCTTTCACGCCCGCCTGCACAGCGTTGCCTCCATGCTGTACCACCACATCGACGCCATGGGCAAGTGGGAGCTGGTGCCCGAGCCTTCGCGACTGGACCTGCGACGACTGTATCACCGCGCCGGCTATCAGAACCACGTGTTCGCGCGAGAGAATGCGCTCCTCTTGCGGACGTTCGCCGAGCACGGCGTTCCGGTGATCGTTCAGAAGGGGATCTCACTGGTCGAGCGCATCTACCGGAAGCCGGCGCTTCGCCCTCTCATCGATCTGGTGTTTCTTACCCAGCAAGCAAGCACCCGAGAGGCCGTCGCCGCACTTCGACAGCTCGGCTACGAAGAACGGCGCCTCACACCTCGCGAGATGCTCTACCGCTGGTGCTGTCCGCAACTGTACTTCGTCGCCGAAAGAGAGCTGACTGTCGCTGTCTTGCTGCAGAACGATCTGGTGAACTGGCCCCGCATCCATCGCTTTTCCTCAGCACTGCTCTGGGGCCGGGCCGAGCGGACCACACTCGGCGGGCAGACGTCGCTGGTGCTGTCCCCCGTGGACCAGCTGCTGTACCTCTGCCTCCAGGCCGACAATCACGGCTCGTTCAACCGTGTCGCGCTCCAGACTGCGGACAGCCAGGATCTTCTCTTTACGGAGTGGACAAACAATAGGCAGATCCGCTTCACCGACATCTTCGAAGTAGCAACGCGCTACCGAGCGGACATCGACTGGGATCTGCTCGTGGAGCGTGCGCGCGAGGGAGAGATAGAGGAAGCGGTCTTTACCAGTCTCACGCTGACCAACCGCCTGCTGGGCCCGGTGGCGGAGCCCGACATTCTCGGGCGCCTTCTCGTGGAGCGCCGCAGCAGGCTGCGGCGCTGGTTGTATCAGGCGATCACGTACAACGGGAGCGGAGCCCAAGGCAAAGTTCGCAACGCCGTGCGGCAGCTCTGGCTCGATCTCCCACCGCGGTCGCAGCTCCACGTGGGACGCGTGATCGGGCTCATCGAGTTCTGCTTTCCCGAACCGGCGCTCCTTCGCTCCCGTTACGGGATCCCCGCGCGTGCGTTGGTGCCAGCACTCTACGTGCTCCACGCCACCTTCGGCGTACTCCGGTCGGCGCACGCGTACGCGACGCGCTGGCTCGCGAACTTCATGCAGCGAGTGCGCGGCGCGATCGTCCGTCGTTTGCCGTTCGCCACGCGCCAGGGAGCGCGAGCGTGAGGGTCGTGTATCTCGTCCAGAATCCGGGCATTGCCAGCCGCACCCCCGACGGCTGGCACGCCACCGTCATTACCCCCGCCGCCGATGGGCAGTGTTCCGAGCGCGACCTCGAGGCGATCGCGGAAGCAGACATCCTCGTCGTGGGACTCTTCCCGGTGACGGAGGCAATGCTATCCAGGGCGCACGAGCTCAAGCTCGTGCAGCGGCTGGGGGTTGGGTACGACAACATCGATCTCGCGGCAGCGGCGCGGCGGGGTGTGCCGGTGTGCAACATGGCCGACTTCAACGCGCCAACGGTGGCCGAGCACACCATCATGATGATCCTTGGACTCCTGCGCAGGGTGTTCGAGTCGACGCTGCTCATGAAGGGTGGACGATGGCCGACCAACGAGGTGATCGGCGGCGGCAACCATGACCTGCGAGGGCGCACGGTGGGCCTCATCGGTTTGGGCGCGATCGGGCGAGACGTCGCGAGGCGCCTCGGACCGTTCGACGTGCGAATGTGCTATCACGAGCGCCGGAGGCTATCCGCGAACGAGGAGCGCGACCTGCGTGTCTCCTTCGTTTCACTCGACCAGCTGCTGCGGCAGTCCGACGTGGTGACTGTCCATGTCCCGCATACGCCCGATACACATCACTTGCTCGGGCGCGCGGAGCTTCGCTCGATGAAGGCGTCCGCGATCCTGGTGAATACGGCGCGCGGCGCGGTGGTCGACGAGAGTGCGCTGGCCGAGGCGCTGCGGGCTGGGGAGCTGGCGGGCGCAGGGCTCGATGTGTTCGCGGAAGAACCACTTCCCGCGCGTCACCCGCTCCGTACGTGCCCGAACGTCCTGCTCACACCCCACACCGCCGGACAGACACGCGAAGCCATGGAGCGCATGGTGGAGATGCTGCTGGAAAACTTCCACCGCATCGCGCGTGGGGAAGAGCCGACGAACCGCGTGAGCTGGGACTAGCAGACGGGGGACGTGGGACGAGCAGGCCGAGCCCTCTGCTTGGCCGCCTTGCAACGGACTAGAGGGAGTAATTTCCAGTAAAATCAGTACTGCTTAAGAGAGTAAGAGCGTAAGGGTGTGCGCCTCTAGCTCTTACTCCCGTTAGCTCCTACTGACTTACTGGGAATTACTCCCTCTAGTCCGTTGCTACTCGGCCGAACCCCAGATTGGTCTCGCCTCCCCCGTCCCGCGTCCCGCTACTGCACGGCGTTGATCATGTCGAAGATCGGCAGATACATCGCGACCACCATGCCGCCCACCACGACGCCCAGGAACACGATCATGATCGGCTCCATGAGGCTGAGCAGCGCCGAGACGGCCGTGTCGACCTCGGTGTCGTAGAAGTCGGCGATCTTGGAGAGCATCTCGTCCAGTCCGCCTGTCTGCTCACCGACGCTGATCATCGAGATCACCATCGGCGGGAACACGGCCGACTTCTGAAGGGGCGCGGCGATGGTGTCACCGCCGGCGATCGAGGCCCGCGACTCCATGATCGCGTCGTGGATCACGCGGTTGCCCGCGGTCTTCGCCGTGATCTCGAGTCCGTCGAGAATGCTCACGCCCGAGCTGATCAGCGTGCCCAGCGTGCGCGTGAACCGCGACACTGCCGACTTGCGAAGCAGATCACCCAGGACCGGTACCTTCAGGAGGAAGCTATCGATCGCCAGCTGACCACTCGGCGTGCGGTAGTACTGCCGAAGGCTGTAGATCGTACCGCCGATGCCCAGCAGGATGGCCCACCAGTAGCCGATGAGGAACTTGGAGAGGCCGATCACCACGCGCGTGGGGAGCGGCAGCGCCAGGTTCACCGAGGCGAACATTGCCTCGAAGGTCGGAATCACGAACACCAGCAACACCGTCACGGCGATCACGGCGACGCTCAGGATCACCATGGGGTAGACCATGGCGCTCTTCACCTTCCCGATCAGGGCGTCGTTCTTCTCGAGGAAGGTGGCCAGCCGCATCAGAATCGTGTCCAGGATACCGCCTGCCTCACCGGCGGCCACCATGTTCACGTAGAGCTCGCTGAAGGCCTTGGGGTGCTTGCGTAGCGCGTCGGCGACGGTGTGCCCCGACTCCACGTCGTACACGACCTGTCGCGTGATCTCCTGGAGCGTCTTGTTCTCGCTCTGCCGGGAGAGGATGTCCAGCGCCTGCACCAGCGGTAGACCCGAGTTGATCATCGTCGAGAACTGGCGGGTGAAGATGACGATGTCCCGCATCTTCACGCGTCCGCCCATTCCTTTCTTCCGTTTCTCCTCGTCGACCTTGACGACGATGAGCTTCTGCCGCCGGAGGCTGTTCACCACCTCATCGCGCGACGAGGCGTCCATCGTCGCGCTCTTGAGCTCACCGTTCAGCGTGCGGGCCGTATAGGCAAATGTCGGCATCGTCTATCCTCGGGTTCGTGCTATCGCTTGCCGCCGGTCGCGGCCATCTTGCTGCTCCGGTTCCCTGACCGGGCGGCCTCGAGGTCATCCTCACCGAAGGTCGGCTGCCCGATCATGCGCAGGAACTCGTTCGGGTCGCTGCTCACGCGCAGGCACTCGTCGACCTCGACCTCGCGCGCCATGTAGAGCTGGTACAGCGCGTCGTTCAGCGTCTGCATGCCGTGCTTCTTTCCCGACTGCATCAGCGAGTAGATCTGGTGCACCTTGTCGTCGCGGATGAGCGCCCGGATGGCCGGCGTCACCACCAGGATCTCGGCCGCCATCACCCGCCCGCGTCCCTTGGCCCGCGGCAGCAGCGTCTGGGTGACCACGCCCTCGAGCACGAATGCGAGCTGCGCCCGCACCTGCGCCTGCTGGTGCGACGGGAAGACGTCGATGATGCGGTTGATCGATTCGGCGGCGGAGTTGGTGTGCAGCGTGGCCAGCGCGAGGTGTCCGGTCTCGGCGATCGTCAGCGCCGCCTGGATGGTCTCCAGGTCGCGCATCTCGCCGATCAGGATCGTGTCGGGATCCTCGCGCAGCGCGTACTTGAGCGCGTTGGCGAACGACTTCGTGTCGGTGCCCACCTCGCGCTGGTTGACGATACAGTTCTGGTGCCGGTGGATGAACTCGATCGGGTCCTCCACCGTGATGATGTGTCCTTTCCCCTCGCGGTTGATCTTGTCGATCATTGCCGCCAGTGTCGTGGACTTGCCCGAGCCGGTGGGCCCGGTCACCAGCACCAGCCCGCGGGGCTTCTCGGCCATCTTCGCGACCGCGTGCGGTAGCCCCAGCTCCTCGAAGGTGCGCACGTTGAACGGGATCTGCCGGATCGCCATCGACACGCAGCCGCGCTGCTTGAAGCAGTTGCCGCGGAAGCGCGCCAGATTCTGAATGCCGAACGAGAAGTCGAGCTCGTCCTCGGTCTCGAACCGCTTCTTCTGCTCCTCGGTGAGGATCGAGTAGGCGAGCTGGAGCGTGTCCTTGGGATTCAGCACGTGCTCGACGTTGGAGTTGGTGATGTCCCCATCGATGCGCAGCTTGGGCCGCTCGCCGGCGGTGATGTGCAGATCGGACGCGTCGCGCTCGATCATCTCCTCGAGGAGTGAGCGAAGGTTGAAGGCCGAAGGAGCGGTGGTCGACATTGCGAGTCTCTGCTGAGTGTGAGTGGCGATTGGCGCGAGGGCCTAGCTTGCCGTCTCCCGAACAACCTGATCGAGCGTCGTGATCCCCTTCATGACCTTGAGCAGCCCATCCATGCGCAGTGTGAGCATCCCCTCGGCGACGGCGACCTCCTTGATCTCTTGCGCGCCGACGTTCTGCATGATGGCCTTACGCAGCCGTGGCGTCATCGCCATCACCTCGTAGAGGCCCTGGCGTCCCTTCAGTCCCGAACCCTGGCAGGAATCGCAGCCTCGCCCCTTGAAGAAGGTCAGCTCGCGAATGCGCGTATCGAGCGACACGTGCTCCAGGCACGGGAAGGCTTCCTTGCTGGCGCCCTTCTTGGCGTTTTCCAGCGCCTCCACCGTGAAGGCCATGTCGCCGAGCGTCGCATCGGGATCGATCTTGGCGGCGCGCAGCTCGTCGAAGTCGTGCTCGCGCTTCTGCCGGCAGGTATTGCAGATGCGCCGCACGAGGCGCTGTGCCAGAACCAGGTTGAGCGCCGACGCCACGTTGAACGGCTCGAGGCCCATGTCCAGCAGTCGCGTCACCGTCTCGGGCGCGGAGTTCGTGTGCAGTGTCGACATCACCAGGTGGCCGGTGAGCGCCGCCTTGATGGCGATGCCGCCCGTCTCCAGATCGCGAATCTCACCGAGCATGATGATGTTCGGGTCCTGTCGCAGGAACGCCTTGAGCGCCGCCGCGAAGCTCATCCCGATCTCGTTGCGCACCAGCACCTGGTTGATCCCGTACAGGTTGTACTCGACGGGATCCTCGGCCGTCATGATGTTGACGTCGATGTTGTTGATCTTCGACAGACACGAGTACAGCGTGGTGGTCTTCCCGGAGCCCGTGGGACCGGTGACGAGCACCATGCCGTAGGGATTGGCGATGGCCTCCATCAGCTCGCGCTCGGCGCGCGGCTCGATGCCGAACTTCTCGAGGTCGAGGGTGAGGTTCCCCTTGTCGAGAATACGGAGCACCACCTTTTCGCCGAACAGCGTGGGCAGCGTGGAGACGCGGAAGTCGATGACCTTCTTCCCCATCTTGAGCTTGATGCGCCCGTCCTGCGGCACGCGGCGCTCGGCGATGTTGAGGTTCGACATGATCTTGAAGCGCGAGATCAACGCCGCCTTGAGCTTCATGGGCGGCTTCATGATCTCCTGCAGCGCGCCGTCGATGCGGTAGCGAACCCGCATCTCCGTCTCGTAGCACTCGAAGTGGATGTCGGACGCGCCGCGCTTCACGGCGTCGGTCATGATGCCGTTGATGAGCTTGACGACCGGTGCCTCGTCGATCGCTGCCGCGAGCATCGCGGCGTTGACTTCCTCGTCCTTCTCCTCCACCAGCTCGACGTCGCTCTCGTCGGTGTCGATCTCCTTGATCAGAGACTGGAGGGCGTCGTCGGACGACTCGTACCACCGCTCGATGGCGTGGCGGAGGGTGTACTCACCGGCGATGACGGGGAAGATGTCGTAGCGGGTGATGAACTTGAGATCGTCGATGACGCCCAGGTCCGACGGATCGGCCATGGCCACGGTGAGCGTCCGTCCTTCGCGCTTGAGCGGGAGCACGAGGTGCCGGATCGCGAGCTCGGCGGGGACGAGCTTGGCGATGCGGGGATCGACCTCGAAGTTGGAGAGATCGACGGCCGGCATGCGGTACTGCCGCGCCAACATCTTCGTCAGCTCCACCTCGGGGAGGAAGCCGAGCTTGACGAGGTTGTAGCCCACCCGCATGCCGGTGAGCTTCTGCTCCTGGAGTGCCCGTTCGAGCGCATCACGGGTGATGAGCCCCTCCTTGATGAGGAGCTCGCCGATGCGCTCGGTGGTGGCTGCAGGTGCGGCCATGGTCACTCGGAAACTGGACGGGTAATCGGGACCGGCAGGCTCAGCGGAGCACCGGCAGTGGCCGGCGGCGCGCCAGGATGGTCACGGAGCGCGTGACGCGTCGTGCGTACCACGAACGGCGCGCCGAGATGTCCGACCCGTGAACCCCCGCTGATCCACACGGGGAGGACGCGGAGTGGAAGAAAAAGTCACATGTGGCGCAACGACTTTCGCCATCGCCGGCCCGACCCCGCGAACACGCTGAAATGCCTCCAGCGAACCAAAGGGACCGAGCGAGTCGCGGTCGGCGACGATGCGTTTGGCGAGCGCCGGTCCGATACGCGGAAGACGCTCCAGCTCGGCCGCGGGCGCGCGGTCCAGATCGACCAGCGGCGGCGGCCTCAGGGCTTCCCGTTCCCTCGCGGAACTGTCGGACTCACGACGCCGCCGGCGGCCGCCGGCGTGCCGTAGGCGACGCGCGGCGGCGGCTACCTGGCGCGCCGAGTCGACGGCGGCAATCTGTTGCCGGAGCTCGTGCCGGGCCGCCTGGTCGAGCTCGGGTGCCTCACGCCAGGCCCGGGCGACCCGAACGGCTCCTCCGAGGAGGAGCAGGCCAGCGAGAAAGGCGAGCGCCCTGCGCTCGGAAGGCGTAGCCATGGCGGGTCCGAAAACGGCCCATGATACTCATGGCAGGCGCGCGTGCCCCACCGTATCGTCGCGCGCCGTAGCGGCCAACCACGACGCGCCACCAGCAGTCGCAGACATCCAGCGCGCAGGCTCACCGGCATCCAATCGCGGCGCGACGAGGCTACCGGCTGCTCAGCGTCTGATGAGGGCCAGGGCGACGTCGCCGACGACCTGCAGGCTGCGCACCGAGACCTTGTCGATGAGGTCGTCGGGGGTATGGTGGGCCGGATATCGGTAGTCGATCACGTCGATCACGCGCAGTCCGGCATCGAGCAGCGGCAGGTGATCGTCGACCACCGCCTGATCGACCTGCGGGATGAAGTACGAGGAATACCCCAGGCGCCGCGCGGTCTCCCAGACGAGGCTCACCACCTCCGGCGCCCGCTCCACGGAGTAGCCCTCCTGGTAAATCTGGAGGTCGGCATCGCCGATCATGTCCCAGAGAACGCCATACAGCGGCTGATAGCCCGGTGATGGCAGGTTGGCGGCGAAGTACGTGGAGCCGATGAGCACATCGTGCCGCTTGGCGCTATCGAACTCGCCGTAGTCCTCTCCGTCGACGAAGAGGAGGTCCACGCCGACCTCCGGCGGCGCCTCCTTGAGCACATCTCCCAGCGCGATCAGCAGCGCGACGCCCGACGCGCCATCGTTTGCACCGGGAACCGGGAGCTGCCGGCGCGCCGGCTGGGCCGCCCGGTCGGACACCGGCCGCGTGTCCCAATGGGCGAGATAGAGAATGCGCTCGGTGTCCTCCGGATTGTATCGGGCGAGGATGTTCCGCATCGGCAGCGTATCGCCGGCCTGCGTCACGTGATTCCACTGCTGCACGATCACGGTATCGGCGCGCTGTCGCATCTGGTCGACGATCCAGTCGCCGGTGCGCTGATGCCCGAGCGAGCCGGGAATTCTGGGCCCGAACTGCAGCTGCGTGCGGATGTACTCCATTGCCCGCTCGCCGCTGAAGTCGGTTTTCCCGCCGCCGTCGCGGTCGCAGCCGCTCACGAGGAGCGCGGTGCACAGGAGAATGAGCTCTCTCACCTCAGATCTCCGGCGAAGAAGTTGAGGTGGAGAACGACCGAGAACACCGTCTGCGACACGCGGCGGTCGAAGTTTCGATCGAAGTTGATGATGCGCGAGAGGGTCAGGCTGAAGGACATGGTTTCCGAGATGTCGGAGTCCGCGTTGGCGTTCACCGCCCAGCGGCCGTTGTCGGCGATGCGCTTGCGCAGGCCGTCCAGCACGAAGAAGCTGCGATTGGTGGATTGCTGATATCCGAGGCGGGCACGGAGTGAATTCCCTCGCCACCCCCACTGCTCCGGGAGCTTGAAGGCCTTGGCGATGTCGCCACTGAGATCGGTCTGCTCGCTCTCGGTGAGGCCGCCGCTGCGTACCTCCTCTCGCATCACTCTGTTCCATCCCGCGCTGGTAGAGAATCCACCGAAGAGCGCCCAGGTGATGGAGCCGTTGATGGGAAATTGCCGCGTTTCCTGCTCGAACCGGAGTGCCGGCGTGAGCCCGCCGCCTGGGGCCGAGGTGAGGGGCTGGAGACTCCTGGCTTTGGTGACGCGTGCGCCAAGCTGGCCCCCTACGCTGGAGATGATCGCGCCGAGCCAGATCGGCGCGTAGCTCCATCGCACGCTCACGTCGGGAAACGTCGTCTGATCGGCGGCAATCGTCGCCTGCGTGTCGAGCGCTCGTGCCCACGAGGTCGTGGTGCTCCGGCTGTAGCGGTCGACGATGGTGAGCCCGAGCGGGAAAGCGAGCGTGTGGCTGACGGCGACGATATGCGACACCGCCGCGCTCGTGGCCAGCGTGCCGTCCAGCTGGCGGAAGGCTCCCTCGTCGCCGAGCGCGAGCTGATACCCCAGATCCGGGGCGAACGGCACACCGTCGTAGGTGGAGCGGAGGTCGCGGCGCCAGATCACTTCTACGGGCTGGACCACGCGTGCGACCTGTCTCCAGAGCGACGAGTCGCCGGAGTAGATGGTCATGAGCCGACCGAGGTCGAGCACGGTCGTCGCGCCGAGTCCCTGGCTGTTGCTCACCCGCCGCGGGAGATGCAGCTCGCCGGCCCCGTCGGCGAGGAGCCCACGGGCATTCGGGTCGCGAAGCATGGAGTACGTACCGCTGAACTCGAGCCGCGGGCGCAGCCACGAGGTGACGACGGGCGTGGCGCTGATGACCGTCGACATCTGCCGCTCGCGCTCCAGCCCGACGTCCATGCCCAGCAGCCGCTCGCGCTCTGCTTCGGCCGCGCGCGCGATCGTGGTGGAATCTCCGTAGTCACGCATGTCCCGCCACGACGTGAGATTCCAGCGGGCGGTGAGCGAATTGAACGGCCGCAGCTCGACCACTCCCACGTTGCGCCACACGCTCGTCAGTCCGTCCACGCGGCGGCCCGTGTCGTCGGGGGTGGCGATGGGCAGCGCGAAGGACGTTCGCCGATCCACGTTGCGCGCGTAGCCGGTGGTGAAACGGACCTGCGTCGGCGTCCACCGGATCGAGGACCCGCGCACCGCGCGCACGAAGTCCGTCTCCCGCAGCCAGCCCGGCAGCTTCCCTAACGCGCTTCGTATGAAGCCCGGCATCCGCGTGCTGCGCCCGCGCGAGGTGACGTTGTAGTCCAGCGACGACGTGAACGACGACGATCGTCCGGTCTGGAACTCATTCTCCGAGTGCGCATTCGCGTACGTCGCCTGGAGGGCCAGGTTGTTCACGATCGGTCCGATGAGCTCGCGCTGCAGCGGCGTGGCCCGTCGCGCGGAGAGAGACAGCGACGTTGCCGACGAGCCCGGCGTCCGGATGCCATCCACGCCGGCGGCGCTGATGTCGGATCTCGACAAGAAGAACGGATCGCTGCCGAATCGGGCGTGGTTCACCGAGAACGGGAGCAACAGCCCCAGCGAGGACGGCAGGAATTTGTCCAGGTGTACCGCCGACGCCAGGTTGAACTGGTTGTCGGTGATGAAGGTGGGGAGCTCGGAGAGCTGGCGGAAGTTCCCATCCTTGCGGCTCACGTTGACCTGCAGCGTCGCCACGTCGGCGGCCACCACCGACACGCCGAACTGTCCGGCGTAGCCGGCGTCGCGAACGAGATTGGTGAGACGCACATCGTCGACCCACAGCTCGAGCGTGTCGGTGGGCGTGATGGGGCCTCCAACGCTCAGCCCGGCATTGCTGGTGCGCACGATCCCCACGGCCATCTCCTGCACCGCCGCGAGATTGGGAGGCGTGATCCCCGGATTGCTGCTGTACACGATGTACCCGCCGTCACAGGCGGCGAAGCGGCGGGAGCCCGGTGCCGGCGCCGGCGCCGAGTTCACCACGAGCGCCGAGTCGAGGCCGCTGCACGCCAGGGTGTCACCGCCACGCAGAAAAGCGTTCTGGACCTGCGCGCGAAGCGCGAAGAACCGCCGGAAGTCCACGCGAATTTCCGGGAGCCAGGCCTCGCGCGTGCTGCCGGAGTTCACCTCCGTGCGGTAGAGGTAAAAATTGTCGGCGTCTCGACCCAGCTTGATGTAGAACTGAAGGTCTCCCTGAGACCCCCAGCCCTTGTTGCGGCCGCGCGCCCACACGCGGAGCTCCTCGTACCCCATCAGGTTCTTCTCGCCTTCGGGGAAGCGGAAGTACGCCTCCGCCCGGTGAAACACAGGCATGTTCCCGGCGAGCAGCCGCAGGGAGCGCTCGTTCACCTGCACCTGGCCGGGCGCGAACGAGGTCTGCTTGTTGTCCGCCTCGTCCGTCACGCCGGGCGGAGATTCGTACAGCAGCCCGCTGGCCGGATCGCGATCCTGCGTTCCGATCACCGCCGCCACCACGAATCCCCCCGCGGCCGTGCCGCCTCCCCCCACGCCGGCCAGTGGCTGCTCGGCGCGCTTGATCCACGGCGAGCCGCTGAGCTTGAGCCGTGCGATGGGCACGGTCCGGAACTCGTTAGGCGCGTCGCCTGTGCCCGATACCACGGTGAGTCGCAGCGACTTGACGCGCCGCACCAGCGGATCGCCCACCAGCTCGGTGGGAGCGCTGAACGGCAACCGGAACTGCACCCAGCACACCCGCCCCTCCAGTCCGGTGCGCGGGATGGTGTCGGTCACCGAGCGATAACAGAGCCCGACCCGCGTGTAGCTCGACCGATCGCTCATGTCCACCACGAAGCGAACCAGTCGCTCGCCGTTCCGGTTGGCGCTGGACAGGTTGAGGACACCGTCCAGATCGAGGTCCTCCTCGTTCAACCGGCGATTGCCGGCGGTACAGTTGTTCCGCGGATCGCCCAGGGGCAGGACCGAGGTGATGCCCCGCGTGCAGAGCCGGACGTCGCTGAGCTGCTGCGTGCTCCCATCGTCCTCGTTCACGAGCACGAGACGCTCGACGCGCTCGCCAGGAATCCCGGCGTCGTTGATCGCGGCATCGAAGGAGCGGGTGATCGAATCGCGCTCGCTGTCCAGCTCGTCGAAGCCGGTCAACACACGTCCCGTGAACGTGCTGTCAACGACGATCGTCGCCCCTTGAGGCGTCTGGACCGCCACCGTCCGCACCGTGAGCGATTCGGGGGCGAAGCTCACTGAATTCTCGGAGACGTCGCCGAAGTCGAACACCAGCGTCGGGTTCTTCGAGCGGTTTACACCACTCGTATCGATCAGCGCCCAGAACTCCAGCTGCTCGACGCGCGTGAGATCGACACCGGTGGGATTCAACGGTTGACTGATCGACCGCCATCGACGCCCCGCGCGATGGGGTAGACTCCACTGGAAGCCGCCGTCGGGCTCCCTGAACCCACCGACACTCGTGGGAAAGAGCACCGTCCACAGCACGGTCTCGGGCACGCGGAACGACTGCGCACCGATGAACACGAACTGCGAGTCGATCCGCTCGGCCGAGATCTGAACCACGCGCGAGATGCCCGTAGCCTGGTCGGTCACGGTGGGCAGGTTCTGCCACACGAGCGTGGTCGCGAGATCGATGGGCGCATCGTACGCTCCCGCGGCGAGCGGCAATCCCGTGCCGTTGATGGCCGGTTGGCTTCCCAACCGCCATGCGCTCTCCTGAAGCGAGATGGTGAATCCCCCTTCCCCCTCGAACGACTCCACGTAGGCGGCCTCTTCCGACCGCCCCTGCGGACGGCTGGTGGCGAACTCACCCTGCACCGTCACGCTCGATGGCGCCGACGTGCGCACCATCGGAAGGGCGTCGAGCGCCCGGGTGAGCGTCGGACTGTCGACGGTGAAGTTGCCGTTGACCCCGGCAATGATCGTGGAGACGGGCTCGAAGCCGAGCGGTGGGCGATTGAAGCTGCTCTGCTGCGACTGCGAGATGGCGGTGAAGTTGAGCTGCCCGTTCTCGAGCGGCAGCTGCGTCGTGAGCCCGAAGATCGACGTCGAGGCGAGCGCGAAGAGCGGATTCTCCTCGAACTGCACCGCCACCTGTCGCGCTCGTGGAAAGAGCGTGTCGGGGCGCACCCACGTCACGCGCCCGAGCTCGTAATCGATGCGATAGTCGACCTCGCGCTGGAGCGGTATCCCGTCCACCGAGATCCGCTCGGAGTTGGCGCGCAGCTGCACCGAGCCAAGGGCGAGCGAGCCCGCCTCGCCGTCGCCTTCGGCCGAGTAGCTCGCGCGGATGCGGTATTGCGTTGGGGGACGGCGCTGCGAGGCGAGGTCCTCGTCCGCGATGCGATACAGCGAGTCGTTCACCGGGTTGGGTGGATCGACGAGCCCCGAATCGGCGAACGGCTGGAGCGATGGGAACACGAGAAAATTGTCGCGGATCAGCCTCGCGCCTACGCCCGACGCGTTGACCGCCAGATTCGGATCGCCGATGCGGGGCCAGAGACGGTTCTCCACGTCGAACGCGGACGGATTGTTGCGTTGCGTGAGGCCGAACAGCTCGAGATACGTATCGGCCGGGCCTCCGACCGGCTTCTCCTGGTCGCTCCCGCTGCCGACAACGACCTTGAGCGAGAGCGTGTTGCGCAGCAGATCGCCGCCGCCCAGACGATACACGGCGCGGATCTCCCGGTTGAACGCCCGATCGCCAGGCAATACCTCGTCGTCCCACAGCAAGTTCACCGTGTCGGTGCCCGCCGGATTGCGCTGGGTGGGAAGTGTCCCGCCGACGCTCGGCACGACGGCCTCACGCCCGTCGGGGCCGGTGACGGTGTACGACACCGCCAACCGTTCTCCGCGACCGATCGGCGTGACGAGCGCGATCCACAGGTTGGTGGGGTCGAGGTAATAGTCGATCCCTTGCTGGAGCACCTCGTACGGGCCGATCTGGTTCATGTTGCGCGCGAAGCGCGATACCGCGAAGGGGCCGTTGATGTCGCGCGCCGCGCTGCCGGCCGGCGTGGGCGGACGATAGCGATAGACCACTACCCTGCGCGGCCGCTGTCCCGGCGGGATCTGCAGGGCGAGCGCGGAGAGACCGGGGTCGAGGATATCGATGTTCGGAAAGCGCGACGGGAAGGTCTCGCGCGGATCGATCACCCAGAAGAAGCGACGGCGCTCCACCTGGTAGTCCTCGATCTCCCGCTCCACCGTCTGCTGCGTGCGGTCGCCGACGGTGAAGATGCGATCCTTGACGACGTTGCCCTTCTGCTGCGCGTAGATGGTGCGGAAGTTCATCGATCCCAGCCTGCCGATCGCCTGGAACCCGTAATTCCCGCTGGGAATGCCGGCGGTGATGAACCGCGATGGAGAGGGCGTGAAGGTGACGTTGCCGACCTCCACGCGCTGGAGCACCTCGTTCGGCTTGCCCTCGTAGTAAACCGAGATGTTGTTGGACGCATCGAACTCGCGCTGCGAGTCGTAGTCCACATCGACGTGGACGCGGTCGGCCACGACGCCGCCGCTTCGCACACCGAACTCGAAGTCGAACTGTGGCTGGAAGCTGGCCGAGCAGCCGCCGACCTGGCTCAGGACCTCGGCGCCGATGCACCGCTCGTCCTCGGTGCGCTCGGTCTTGAGCTCAATGCGCGACTGAAACTGCAATCCGAGATCGGCGACCTCACCCAGGATGTCGCGATCGCGTGTCGTGTCGGCAGCCGGCGGGCGCGCGACGGCCACCGGCGGTGTGCCTGTGGTATCCGCGAGCAGCGGCGCGTCGCGAAATGCGGCGCGGATCGTCTGTCCCCAGAGCGCCTGGCGCTGGGCGAGCAGAGCGCGCTGGAGCGTGGCCGTCCAGGCGTCGGCGAGCGCCTGTGACGACAAACGCTCGCGTGCCACGCGAGCGAACGGCATGAGCGATGCCGGACGCGGAAGCGCCAACGTGTCGCTCCGCAGCCGGAAGCGCACTCCGATCTCGCCGCGTTCTGAGGGTGGACCTGGCAACGTGTCCCGCGGCGTCTCCTGGCCGGAAACCCGCGCCGACACGAGCGGGATGAGCAGGACGAAGGATAGTAGTCTAGAGGTGCGCACCTAAACCCTAGACGAGGGGTAGACTACTGGCCTGGGAGGCGACGTCGCGGCAGCGAGTGCGGCGCACCAGGTCGACCGGCGGCCGCTGCAACCTTAGATTGATGGGACCTCCGTGGAATATATCGTTCGCACATCGGCCTACAACCCTTTGAGAATGCGCAAGTTCCAGAGGGCGCCGACGGTGATGTCAGCGTGAAGATCCTCACCAAGTACATCCTCCGGGAGCACGCCGGACCACTGATTTTTGCCCTGTCGGCCCTCACGTCGCTGCTGCTGCTCAATCAGATCGCCAAGCAGTTCGGCAACCTCGTGGGGAAAGGGCTGTCGTGGTCGGTGATCCTGGAGTTCTTCCTCCTCTCCATTCCCTTCATTGTCGCCATGACTCTGCCCATGGCGGTGCTGGTGGCGACGCTGTACGCCTTCAGCCGCCTGTCGGCGGAGAACGAGATCACGGCGCTCAAGTCGACGGGAGTGGGGATCGTGAGGCTCATCCGCCCGGTACTGTGGGGCGGAGCGGTGCTCACGGTGGTCATGTTCGGCTTCAACGACCAGGTGCTCCCTCGGAGCAACCAGCAGCTCAGCGCGCTCCAGACCGCGATCGCGCGCAAGAAGCCCACGTTCGCCCTGCGCGAGCAGGTGATCAACGAGGTGTCCCCCGGCAAGCTCTTCCTTCGCGCCAACCACATCGACGAGGCCTCCAACGGTCTGCGCGAGATCACGATCTACGACCTCAGTAACCCGCAGCGGCGCCGGACCGTGTATGCCGACAGCGGCGTCATCGCGATGTCGGAGAACCGGCGCGATCTCCAGATGACGCTGTACAACGGCCACTCCCAGGAGCTGCCGAAGGAGAGTCCGGGTGAGCTTCAGCGGCTGTACTTCGAGGTCGACCTGCTCAAGGTGAAAGGAGTCGGCAACCAGCTCGAGCGCAGCGAGAACGACAACTTCAAGAGCGATCGCGAAATGTCGATCTGCGAGATGGACGCCGCCACCGTGCGCGCCGAGCGCGACATGGCGGCCGCTCGGGCCAGCCTCGCCGACGCCATGGGGAATGCCGCCCTCACGCTCGCTGCCGGTCAGGTGCGCGAGGAGCCCACACCGCCCGACACCACGCCGTCGTTCTCGCTCGTCGGGCTGTACTGCCGCCACGTCCTTCCGCTGCTCGGCGTGAAGGAAGCGTACGCCGCCGACATCCCGCAGGGTAGCCGGCCGGCGGCGCGGGAGCAGGCCAGCCAGGCCAAGCAGTCCGCTGACACCGCGACGCTCCGTGTGCAGACCCCGGAGCCGGGCACTCGCGTCACTCGGCGTGTCGGCCGAGCGGGACTGTCGCCCGGTGAGTCGGGCATCGAAGGAGGCAACCCATTCACGACGATGGCGGAGCTGGAGATCATCCGCGCGCGCATCCGGGATTCCAGACAGAACGCGAGTCGCTACCTGGTGGAGATCCACAAGAAACTGGCGCTGTCGACGGCGTGCGTGGTGTTCGTGCTACTCGGCGCACCCATCGCGCTCCGATTCCCGCGGGGCGGCGTGGGACTCGTGATCGGTGTGAGCCTGGGCGTGTTCGCGCTGTACTACGTCGGCCTGATCGCCGGTGAATCGCTGGCCGACCGGCTGATTCTCGGCCCGCTGGTAGCCATGTGGGCGGCCAATGCGCTCTTCACGCTGGTGGGGCTGCTGCTGCTCCATCGCGCACGGAGGGTCGGCACGTCGGTGCGCGGCGGCATCGATCTGGTCGAGCTGTGGGATTCCCTGCGCGAGCGCTTTCGCCGCTCTACCGGGCGGGTGACCGTGCCGCAGGTACGCAGGAGGCGAGAAGCGTGATGCGCCGGCACCTGCTGCGGCCACTCGACCGGTACGTGCTGTCGGAGTTCTGGCGAATCTTCTTCACGACGCTGCTGGGGTTCCCGCTGCTGGTGATCGTGATCGATCTCACGGACCAGCTGGACAAGTACCTCGCCCGCAACCTCGCGCCGGGACAGATCGCGCTCAGCTATTTGTACTGGATCCCCGACTCGATGTTCATGGTGCTGCCGGCGGCGGTGCTCTTCGCCACCGTGTTCACCATTGGCGCGTTCACGCGTCACTCGGAGATCACGGCAGCAAAGGCCTCGGGAATCAGCTTCCGTCGCATGGCGGCGCCCATCTTCATCGCCTCGGTGGCGGTCGCGGCGTTCGCGCTCGTCCTGGGCGAGATTCTGCCGTTCACGAACGAGCGACGCCTCGAGCTCCTGGAGGAGCGACGGTTCCGTTCGTCGAGCTCGCGATTCAACTTCGCGTACGCGGCCGAGCAGGGGCGGGTCTACAAGGTGTCGACGCTCAACGTGCCGCTCAGCACCATCGACCACCTGGAGATCGAGCGGCGCGGCTCGGGACCGGAGTATCCGTCGTACATCATCACGGCAAGCCGCGCCGCGTGGGACTCCACGTCGGGGTGGTGGCTGCGCAACGGCACGCTGCACGTGCTGCCCGATTCGGCCACCGACATCGCCATCGCGTACGACAGCCTGCGCGACAAGCGGTTCGTGGAGGACCCCGACGATCTGGTCGCGGCACCTCGCGCTCCGGAGGAGATGCGTTACGCCGAGCTGGGCCGCTTCATCGCGGCGCTCGAGCGCTCGGGCGGCAACGCCAACAAGCTCAAGGTGGAGCAGGCGCTCAAGATCGCCATCCCGATCACGTGCATCATCATCGCGTTCTTCGGAGCGCCGTTGGCGACGAGCACGCAGCGCGGCGGCACGGCCATGGGAATCGGCATCAGCCTGGCGACGACGGTCGTGTTCCTCATGCTGGTGCAGATCACGAAGGCCATCGGTGCCGGCGGCGTGATGCATCCGACGCTCGCCGCGTGGCTGCCGAACGGGTTGTTCACCCTATTGGCGGCGCTGCTGCTGGTGAAGGTGAGAACGTGATCGCGGGACGCGGGGCGCGGGACGCGAGACGCCTCCCTGCAACGGCGGTGCTGGGTGGTCGCGTCCCGCATCCCGCCTCCTGCGTCCCGTAGATGGACCGCCGCTCCGGTCCCACCGACGCGTTTCCGATTCCGCAGCGGGCGGGAATCGTCCTGTTCAGGCAGGTCGCGCGCAGCACACTCGGATTCTTTCAGGACATTGGCGCGCGCGTACTGTTCACGCGCGAGATCGTGAACGCCTTCGCGCAGCCGCGCACGTACCTGCCGCTCACGTTCCGTCAGATGCGGAACATCGGCGTCGATTCCCTGCCGCTGGCGGGGATGGTGGCGGCGTTCATCGGTGCCGTCTCGGCGTTCCAGACGCGCTACCAGCTCTTTCCCGGTGTTCCACTGTCCACCGTGGGGTGGATCGTCCGCCAGATGATCGTGCTGGAGCTGGGGCCGCTGCTCACCGCGCTCGTGCTCACCGGGCGCGTGGGGGCGCGCATGACGGCGGAGATCGGCACGATGCGCGTCACCGAGCAGATCGACGCGCTGGAGACGCTCGCCTACGATCCCGTGGCCTATCTCATCATCCCGCGCCTGATTGCGGCGGTGATCATGCTCCCCATCCTCACGATCTGCGCGAATGCGGTCGGGATCGTGGCCGGGCTCGGCATCTCGGTCATCGCCACCGATGTGACGGTGGATGATTTCTCCGACGGCTTGCGCCTCACCTTCAGGGGGTTTCAGGTTTTCTACAGCCTGATCAAGGCCACCCTGTTCGGTGGCGCCATTGCGCTGGTATGCTCGTACGAGGGATTCTTCACCTCGGCCGGCGCTGAAGGCGTCGGCGCGTCCACGGCGAAGGCGGTCGTCATCACGTCGGTGGTGGTGTTGCTGCTCGATGCCCTCACCGCACTCTACCTCGCTCCCTACCTGCAAGGATGAAGCGACGCGACGAAGTCCTGGTGGGCGTGTTCATCACCATCGCGCTCACGGTGCTGGTGTTCGGCACGCTCTGGCTGGCCCGACGCGGCATCGGCACGAGCTCGTATCCGCTCTACACGCGATTCGAGTGGGGCGCGGGGCTCAAGCAGGGACAGCAGGTGCTGCTGGCCGGCGTCCAGGTGGGGTACGTGGAGGAGGTGCGATTGCGGCGCGAGGGCTTCCTCGACGTGACGCTGCGCATCGAGGGCGAGTACTCGGTCCCTGAAGGGACGACGGCGACCGTACAGCAGGTGTCCTTCTTCGGAGACCGCGCCGTAGCGCTCGTCCCCATCCGGCACACGCTCCAGTCGGTCCCGGCCGGCGACACGCTCCCCGCCGGGAAGCCGGCGCCGTCGATGGATGAGATCATGGCGCGCCTGGACACGGTGGCGGGCTCGGTGACCGACGTCGCCCAGGCGTTCGAGATCGAGATGGTGCGCGGCGGTGGAATCGCCGACCTGCGTCGCACCATCGCGTCGACCAATGCCCTCGTGCAGCAGTTGAACGCGGTGGCCGCGGAGCAGTCACGAGGACTCGCGACGACGCTCGCGTCGCTGCGCCGAACCGTCAACGCGATCGACTCGGCGCAGGTGGACTCGACGGTGCGCAACCTGCAGGCGGCCAGTCAGAACCTGTCCGCGCTCACGAGCGGTCTCACCGAGACGACGTCACGCCTCAACGTGATGCTCGCCAAGGTCGACACCGGCACTGGGACCGCCGCACGACTGCTCAACGATGCCGGCCTGTACAACGACCTCCGCGCGCTCGTGGGACGGCTGGATTCCCTGTCGGCGGACTTCAAGCAGAATCCGCGGAAGTACATCAAGCTGGAGATCTTCTAAGGGTGAGGTGCTCGCGCTTGGAGGGTCAGTGAAAGGGGTGACGAGAGTGGAGTGAGTGAGAACGACCAGGGTGAAGGGCATTAGATAGGGTGACGGCGGACGTCACCCTATCCTGTTTTCGGCGTTGGTCTCACTCCTTCTTCCGCCTCCCCCCAGCGGGCGACACATCCAGCATCAGCGCGATCACGAGCCCCACGATGGGCCATAGCGTCCATTGCCCGCCAAACCAGTGTTGTACGACCGAATACCATAGCAGGCTGGTGGGAAGGAAGATGAAGCCGAGGATCGGCCACAGCAGCGTATCGAATAGCCCTCGGAACCACGCCGTGAAGAACCACAGCACCACTATCGTGAGGCGTGGAGCGATGAGGGCAACTACCGCGACGAGGCAGGGCATGGGGGAAACCTGATCTCGGTGCGAGAATATTGGTCGATCTGAGAAAGCGCAAAAGGCGGCCTACCGCCGTGCCACTGCTTCACGCTTGCGCACCTTCAGTCGCTCACGAGCCACCATCACGTTGAGAAGCCGTACGATGCTCGTCATTTCCTCGAGTCGACATTCGACTGATGGCCCCGGCAATACGTGACGGGCCTTGTAGTACCAATCTCGAGCCTCCCGCGATGAGCCAAGGGAGTACTCGTAGAAACGCGCCTTCTTCTTTCCCGACTGCCGGCTGAAGCCTTCGGCTACACTTGTGCTGATCGAGTTCACCGACCGCAGCAGCTGGTCGGAAAGGTGGAGCGTCCTTCGGTTGGCCGCGAGGATGGTTGTGTCCAACCAAGCGAGATCAGCCGCATACAGCGCGAGTCGATACACGTTCACGCGCCATAGCGTGTCGCCCGTGAAAGATAAGGGCACTGTGCCCAACCACTCTTCGTACGACATCGGGCCTCCTGGAGTTTCGTGCCGAAAGCTCGGCATGAGCGCACCAAGTCGGGGCACCGAATGCTCGCGGGAGCCATCACTCCCTTCATGCCCTTCACCCTAGTCGTTATCACTCACTCCACTCTCGTCACCCCTTTCACTGACCCTCCAGGCACAACGGCCCGTCGCCCTACCGTGAGATAGTACACCGGCACTCCCACCAGAATCACTCCCAGCACGGCGAGCGTTCCCCACCGACTCGACGGATCGACGATGGCGTTCACGAGCAGGTAGGTGGTCGCGAGCACGAACAGCGCGGGGACGAATGGGTAGCCGGGGACGCGGAACGGGGGGTCGTAGTTGGCGCGGCGGCGCAGGATGAACACCGAGGCGACACCGAGCGCGTAGAAGGGGACGATCGCCGTCACGAACGTGTCCGCCAGTTGCTCGAAGGTGCGCATCATGACGAAGATGATGCCGAGCACCGCCGAGAGCGCGATCGCCACGTAGGGCGTCTCGTACCGCGGGTGCACCGAGGCCACCTTTCGGAAGAACAGGCCGTCCTCCGCCATCGCGAAGAAGATGCGCGGCGCCGTGAGGATCGAGCCGTTCAGCGTCCCGAAGGTCGAGAGCATCACGGTGCTGGCGACGAAGATCACACCGGGCGATCCTACCACCCGCTGCGCCACTTCGGCCGCGACGAGCGGCGAGCGGCGCATCTCGTCGACGGACAGCACCGCGAGATACGCGACGTTCGCCAGCAGATAGATCGCGATCACCGCCAGCGTGCCGTAGATGAGCGCACGTGGCAGGTTCCGTCGTGGGTCCTTCACCTCACCGCCCACGAAGCTGAGATCGGCCCACCCGTCGAACGCCCACAGCGTCGAGACGAGCGCAAGGCCGAACATCGATACCGAGAAGCTCCCCGTGGGCGCCACCGGCGTGTAGTGCCCGCCGGTGCGCGGAAGACCGAGCGCGAGCGCCACGATCACGATCAGCAACAGGCCACCATACTTCGCCAGCGTCGTCACGTTCTGCACCAGCGAGCCCCACCGTACACCGGCGATGTTCAACGTCGCCGTGAGCGCAATGGCGACGGCGGCGATGTAGTGCTCGTAACCGGAGTCGGGCGGGAGTGGCCAGGTGAAGCCGAGGACACCGGAAAAGTCCTGCAGGAAGCGCAGGAAGTACTCGGCGAAAGTGATGGAGATCGCCCCGAGCGCCGCCGCCCGGATGATGACGAGCTCGGCCCAGCCGAACAGGAACGCCGCCAGCCGTCCCCACGATTCGCGGATGAACACGTAGACGCCGCCGGTTCGCGGCAGCGCGCCGGCAACTTCCGCCAGCGTGAGCGCCCCACACAGGGCGAAGACGCCGCCGGCCACCCAGACCGCGAGCAGGGGCAGCGGTCCCGGCAACCGATCGGCGATCACTGCCGGCGACCGGAAGATCCCGGATCCGATCGTCGACCCGATCAGCACCGCCATGGCACTGAACAGGCCCAGCTTGCGAGGAAGCGAGGAGGGTTCGGCCATCGAGTGATGAGCGACGAAGGGTGAGGGGTGGGCGGTGCAGGTGCTGGCGGAAACCTAAGGACCGGTAGCCGCACGGGATAGCGTTATCTGCTCCCTGCCCTCACCCCTCACCCCTCGCGCCTCACCGGTCGCCCTCACCGCTCCCGTTGCCCTCCCCCCATCGCCGGTGCCACTTTTCGTCATGATCTCTCTTCTGCGCGAGGCGATCTTTTGGGTGGCGGTCGCGTCGTGCTTCGTGGCGCAGGTCGCCATTACCCGATCCGCGCTCAGGGCCAAACGTGGCGTTGTGCCTGGCGACGCGGACGTCCCGCACCCGCCGAGACTCGCGGAGACGGCGTGGACACTCGTTCCTGCCGTCGGTCTCGCGCTGGTGCTGCTCGCCACATGGCAGGTGATCCATCGCCCGGCGAGCGATGACGCGACCGCGGTACCGCCCGCGGCCGGCCACGTTCATCCGGCGTCATAGTGACGGCCCTCCGGCGGCTCGGGTACATCGCGCTGGCCCTGGCCTACGGCCAGATCGTCTTCGGCGCCATCGTACGCATCACCGGTTCGGGCATGGGGTGCGGCGACGACTGGCCCAAGTGCGCCGGACAGTGGCTTCCGCCGCTCGATCGGCCCGACCTCATCATCGAGATCACGCACCGGTTCATCGCCCTGGCGCTCGGTGCGACCCTCTTGCTGCTCGTGCTCTACGGTCTGATCAAGATGCGGACGCCCGGCGTAGGCGGTCCCGGCGGCGTGCTGCGCCCGTTGCTCCTCGCACTCCCCCTCATGCTGGCCGCCGCCGGGCTGGGGGCAGTGACCGTCTTCCTCCAGCTGCCTCCGGTGGTGGTTGTCGCGCATAAAGTGATCGCTCTGCTGGTGCTGGCATCACTCGCCCTCGCCGTCGTACGCGCTGGAGGATTCGGCGCCGATGCCGAGGCCATGGAGGAGTGGCCGAGCACGGTACGCAGCACGACGATCGCGGCGGTCATCGCGCTCCTCGTCGTCGTCCTCGGCGCGTTCACGGCGAACGTCCCCGGGGCTGCTCCGGCGTGTCAGGGGTTCCCGCTCTGCAACGGCTGGCTCGTGCCACAGGGGTGGGGCGCACGACTGCAGATGACACACCGCGTGCTCGCCTACCTGCTCGTGCTGCATGTCATCGGCGTCAACCTCGGCGTGATGCGTCGCGTGGAGAGGCGGGCGATCGTCCGCGCCGCGCGCGTCTCACTGCTGGTGATCATTCTCCAGATCGCCATCGCCGCGGCGTTGGTCGAGATGTTCCTGCCGCCGGCGCTCCAGTCACTGCACCAGGCGGTTGGCACACTGGTGTGGCTCGCGCTCTTCGTGCTGGCGGCGCTCGCCCGCACGGGCGAGCAGGTGTCTCCGGCAGACATGGACGAAGAAGAGGACTCGTCGGTCGTCGTTCCGGGACTCGCATCCGCCTCGCGAGGTGACGCGTGACCGGCGCCGTCGCCGCGAGCGAGCGGGCCACATCGTTGGTGCGGGACCTGGTGATGCTCACCAAGCCGCGCATCATCTCGCTGCTCCTCGTCACCACGATCGCGCCCATGTACGTCGCGGGTGATCCGAGTCTCACACTCGTGGCGATCGTGCTCGTCGGTGGCTACCTGATGGCGGGTGGCGCGAATGCGGTCAACATGTACCTCGATCGCGACATCGACGATCGCATGTCCCGCACGCGACTGCGTCCGATCCCGAGCGGACGGATGGAGGCGCGCGCGGTGCTCGGCTTCGGCATCGCGCTGGCGTCGCTGGCCACCGTCGTGCTCGCGCTCCTGGTCAACGTGCTGAGCGCGACGCTGGCGCTGGCCGGGTTCTACTTCTACATCTTCGTCTACACGCGCTGGCTCAAGCGGCGGACGCCACAGAACATCGTGATCGGCGGAGCGGCCGGGGCTTTTCCGCCGCTGGTGGGATGGGCGGCGACCACGGGACGGATCGACCTCACGGCGATCTACCTGTTCCTGATCATCTTCTACTGGACGCCGCCGCACTTCTGGGCGCTGGCGCTCAACAAGCAGGCTGACTACGGTCGCGCGCACGTGCCCATGGCACCGCTCGTCTGGGGAGAGCGCGAGACGATGTGGCAGATGTTCTGGTACACGCTGATCCTGGTGCCGATCTCCCTGCTCCCCGCCCTCTATGGGTCGTTCGGCGTGTTCTACCTGGTCTCCGCGCTCCTCCTCGGCCTGGTCTTCGCGGGCGCCATCGTGCGCATGATGCGGGCCCCCAGATGGGCGAAGCACGCCTGGTGGACGTACAAGTACTCGCTGCTCTATCTGGCCCTGCTGTTCGCCGCGATGGTGATCGACACCATCGCATAACGAGTCGCGCAGCGGCGTTCGCCGGGCGCGGCCCGCCGCGCCCCGCATCCCGCAGCCGCTCAGTACTCCAGGTCCACCCGTCTCGCTTGTCGAGGCTCTACCCTCACGTCCCGCTCCTTCACGCCGTAGCGCTCGTGCCAGACGTACAGCGTGTACGTCCCGGGCGGGATGGAATCGATGGAGAACGCGCCGTCGCGGCTGGTGACGGCGAAGTACGGGTGGTCGAACACCTGAATCCAGGCGCGCATCCAGGGATACAGATCGCTGCGCACCTCGACGCGCCCGGGACGACCGAGGACGGTCTCCACCGGGACCACCTGGCCGGCGTCGCTGTGGCGCACGCGCTCCAGCACGGAGTCCGAGCCGGCGCGGAGGAAGCGCGTGCGGTGCGTGAGGCGGTCGGTGTTCCGCACGTTCAGCATTCCGCCGGCGATGGCGGCCTGCACCCGCGGCTCCAGCTCGCAGCGCCGGTTGGTGATCTCGAAGCGGCGGCTCGCCGGCAGCGGCTTCCCATGGCGGATACTGTCCAGCCAGACGATGGCGTCTCCCAAGCCGCCGCGAAGGCTCTCGACACCGGGAAGGACGATCGACGATCCGCACGCCGATTCGGCGTTGTACGGGCGCACGACGCTGTCCCCGGGGAGCTCGTCGGGCGCGAGCACGCGGCCGCCGAGCGACCCGGCATCGCGAAGCTCGATCACGCGGTATGGCTCAGCGGTACCGGCGGGGTGTGTGGCGCTCGCGGTCGCGTCGGCGCGGGCGGCATCGCCCTCGCTGCACGCCGTCGCGATGCCGGCGAGCGCGACCAGCGCGATGAGGCCCGTGCTGCCGCGCACGCGTTAGACGACCGTGAGCTCGCGCTGATAGGAGGAGGGCGTGATGATCACCTCGCCCTCCCCCATGTACGCGTTCACCTCGCTTCGTATGCCGACGTCGCCGGAGAGGTAGACGCCCGGCTCGATCGAGAAGGCGACCCCCGGCACCAGCAGACGCTCCTCGCGCGTCTCGAAGTTGTCCAGGTGCGGGCCGGCGCCGTGGAGGCTGCGCGCGTCGATGGAATGCCCCGTGCGGTGCGTGAAAAACTCGCCGAATCCCCGTCGCTCGATCACCGCCCGCGCGGCGTCGTCCAGCTCGGCGCCGCGCACCGCGGTTCGCGTGGAGGCACGCTCGTGGGCCAGCGCGATGGCGGCATCGCGCGCGTCGCGCACCGCCTCCCACACCGTGGTCACGTGCGCCGAAGGGGCGCCTAACGACGCCATCCACGTCTGATCGGCGTAGATGCCCTGCGGCTCGCGCGCCCACAGATCGATGAGCACCACGTCGCCCGCCCCGATGGTGCGTGGCCGCGACGGCGACGGCTCGTAGTGGGGATCGGCCGCGTTGGCGCCCGCCGCGACGATGGGGCCGTGGTCGGCCTGCAACCCCGCGCGGTGGAACCGCTCCAGGATCCAGTCGCGCAGCTCGTGCTCGGCAATCGGCGTCCCCGCGCGCTGCCGCGCGCCAGCCTCCTGCATGGCGTCGCGCGCGATGCCAGCCACGACCTCCGCGGCTCGGCGATGCGCCGCCAGCTGGTCGGCGCTCCAGACCGCGTAGAAGCGCGTCACGAGCTCGGCCGAGCTGACGACCTCGGCACCGGCGGCGCGCACCATCTCCAGCACGCCGGCGGGTACCCGATCGACATACGGCACCGCGTCGCCGGGCGAATACTCCATCGCCACGCGCTTCCCTCTCACCAACCGGGCCAGTGTCTCCTCGAGCGTGCGCCACGTGCTGTAACGCTCGCGTCCCCACGCGGCGGGCCACGCACGCCACGGACCCTGCTCGATGTTGTGGGTGATGGCCACGGGCACGCCGTTTCGCGGCACGTACGCGAAGATACGTCGCGTCACCATGCCGCTCAGTCCGAGGATGCCGGCGGCGATGGGGTTCGCCCCCTGGAAATCGAAGATCAGCCAGCCGTCGAGCCCGGCGTCGCGCAGCGCGCGTTGCACGTCGGGCAATGTGCGAGAGTCGAGCACGATACCTCTTGTGAGAACACCAATCCTTGTGAGAAGCCGCCGGCGCGGTTAGTGTCGCACCCGCGCAGGTCACGTTCACACCGCGAACGGAGAGTGCAGCATCGAGTATCGGGAGATATTGCTCCTCTCGCTCGTGGGACTCGGTGTCGGCACGTACGGCACTCTCGTCGGCGTCGGGGGCGGATTCATCGTCGTCCCGCTGCTGCTGCTCGCCTATAAGTTGTCGCCGGCCGCCGCCGCCGCAACCTCGCTGGTCGTCGTGTTCCTCAACGCGGCGAGCGGCTCACTCACGTACCTGCGCGCCGGCCGCGTGGACGTCCGCACCGGCGTGATCCTCGCGCTGGCCACCGTTCCCGGCGCGATTGTCGGCCCATTCATCGCCGAGCGCTTGCCGGAGCGCGGGTTCAAGATCTTTTTTGGTCTCTTCCTGATCGCGATGTCGACGCTGCTCTTCCTGCGCCCCGAGCGGAAGGAGCACGAGACGGTGCTCGCGCGCGACGGTTTCGGCTACGTACACCGCTCGTTCTCCGATCGAAGCGGTACAACCTTCGATTACAGCTACAGCCTGCCGCTCGCGCTGGCAATCTCGCTAGGCGTCGGCGTGCTGTCGAGCACGCTGGGCATCGGCGGTGGCATCGTACACGTGCCGGCCCTCATCCACCTCATGTCCTTCCCGGTGCACATCGCCACGGCGACGTCGCAGTTCGTCCTGGCCATCACCGCCGCCGCCGGCGTGTCGGAGTACGCGCGCCGTGATCTCGTGGAGTGGCCGCTGGCGTTGGCGCTCGGCGCCGGTGTCATTCTGGGGGCCCAGATCGGCGCCCAGCTCTCCCGCCGCATCCACGGCCGAGGCATCGTGCGCCTGCTGACGATCGCCGTCATCGTTCTGGCTGGCCGCCTCCTGTGGTCAGGTATCGCTGGCTAGCCCCCTGCCGGCGCAACGAGCTATTCGGCTGCCGCCGGAGCGTCGGCGGCACGCCAGTTGGCGCGCCATTCGCATTCGCCCTCACCGCGGCCCACGCAGCGCACGTGCTCCACGTTGCCGCTCACGGACATGAGCTGCAGTAGCTCGCGCAGGGAGAACTCGTAGTACACGCAGCCGACTCCTGGCGGGGCGCTGTCCACCGTCACCGATCGCTCCACCTTGAGCACCAGGAACGATCCGACGCGGCGAACCGTGGCGTTCAAGTAGCGCTGCGCCACCCAGCGGATCTGCCGCAGCGCCAGCGGCCGAGCGACGAGCGATGGGAACGAGGCGAGCATCTGCCGCTTGCTCACGGGGATGGTGAGGTATGCCTCACGAGCCAGGTACTTGCCCGCCTCACGAAACACCGCCTCGGCATCCGGTCGCCGGCCGATCAGCTTCGCGATGCCCACCGCCTCGTCCTCACCCGGGCGCTGCTGCCGCTTCACGGCGTCGGAATAACGGCGGATCTGGGCGTACACCGTCTCGCTCAGCCCGAGGCGCTTGTTGCGCAGCTCCGGCACGAATTCGGCTTCCAGATCATCGGGGGAATCAACGCGGCGCACTGCCTCGAGAAAGCTCAGCGGCATGAGCGCATCGACCGTTGTGGACATGGGGCTCGTCGGGTAGGACCACCAAGCTAACTGCCCGTAGAACGGCATTCAAGCTGCGTAGTGGGAACATGGAAGCCGCGCCGGTGCTTCTATCATAAGACGTTACTCCAACCGAGCCTTGCGTCACGCAACGCCCGGTACACACTTTAGCTACCGAGTGCGGGTGGAGCTCGGTGCAGAGCCATTCCACATGACATGAGCGATCCGCAGCCGTCAGGACCATGCAGCTGGACGTGTGCCGAAGTCGTCCAGCGAATGTACGAGTTTCTGGACGGGGAGCTCACCGCCGAGGTCGACGAGCGGATCCGCGAGCATCTCGCCGTCTGCCGGCGCTGCTATCCGGAGTTCGAGCACGAGCGCGTGTTCCTCCGGTTCCTCGAGCGCCGCGCCCAGATCGAGAAGGCACCCCCTGCCCTGCGCCGGCGTATCTTCCAGGCGCTCCTCGACGAAGAGGCCGCACGCCAGAAGAAGTAGTGACGCGCGCCGCCGCCGGACTGCTCATCGCCGCCGTCATCGCGGCGCTCGCGCGGCGCGCGTCCACACTTTCGATCACCGGTGCAGTGGCGGCCGTCGCCGTCGGTGTCCTGGCCATGGCCGCCGGGTGGGACTGGGGGCTCCTCCTCATCGCCTTCTTCGTGTCCTCGAGCGCGCTCTCGCGCGCCGGTGTCGAGATCAAGGAGGCACGCGCCCGGGGGATGCTCGAGAAGCCCGGCCCGCGAGACGCCGCGCAGGTCGTGGCCAATGGCGGTCTGTTCGCCCTCGCCGCGCTGCTCTTCATGCTCGACCCCTGGTCGGGCTGGCGCGCAGCCGGCGCCGGTGCGCTCGCAGCGGCCACCGCCGACACCTGGGGCACCGAGATCGGGATGCTATCGCGCAGCGAGCCTCGCTCGATCGCGACCTGGCAGGTCGCACCTCACGGACAATCCGGAGCTGTCACCGTCATGGGTCTGCTGGCCACGGTGGCCGGCGGGGCGTTCGTCGGTCTGCTCTCGTGGCTCCTGGGCTGGGACATCGCGGTTGCGGTCGCGGCCACGATCGGGGGAGTCTTCGCGGCCACGGCTGATTCGGTGATGGGCGCACGCTGGCAGGCGCGCCGCCGATGCGCACGGTGCAATGCCCTCACGGAGCGGAGAGTGCACCACTGCGGAGCGCCCACGGAGCACGCGGGCGGAACCGCGTGGCTGGACAACGATGGCGTGAATGCGCTGGCCGGTGTGCTCGGAGCGGGCATGGCGATCGCCGCGTGGGCCCTCCTGTGATGACCGCGCTCCGCACACCGCGCAGGCGAGTGGCATCGTGACCCGCCCCGATGTCGTGATCGTCGGCGGCGGACCGGCGGGGTCTTCAACGGCCTGGGTCCTTGCGCGCGCCGGCGCCCGTGTGCTGTTGCTGGACCGTGCGCGCTTCCCCCGCGACAAGCCGTGCGCCGAGTACCTGAGCCCGCAGGCGTCGCGCGTGCTGGCGGACATGGGCGCGCTCGAGGCGTGCGAGAGCGCCGGCGGAGCGCAGCTCGCCGGCATGATGGTGCGCTCGCCCGGCGGAGCCACGCTGCGAGGCGATTTCGCCGACGTACGCGGCTATCGCGGGTTCCGCGACCGCGGGCTCGCGCTCCCGCGACGCGTGCTCGACGCCATTCTGCTCGATCGCGCGCGCACGGCAGGCGCCTGCGTCGAGGAGGGCCTGCGCGTCACCGACGTGCTCCGCGACGGCCGTGGCACGGTGATCGGTGTGCGCACGCTCGAGCCAGGCGGCGCGCCGGGCACGCGCACGGCTCGATTCGTGGTCGGCGCCGATGGTCTGCGCTCCACCATCGCCCGACGGTTGCGCCTCGCTCACACCGCACGCTCCCCACGACGCATCGCCTTCATCGCGCACTACACCGGCATCGCCGACGTAGGTGCATACGGTGAGATGCACGTGGAGCATGACGGCTACCTGGGGATCGCCGACGTTGGACAGGGAGTTGCCAACGTCGCGGTGGTGGTGCCGGCCGGGCACGCACGGGCCGCCGCGGGCGATCCAGCGGGCTTCATGGAATCGTGGATCGCTGCCCGCAAGCACGTGGTCGGTCGGTTCGCACGGGCCACCCGATCGGGCCCGGTGTGGGCAACGGGACCGTTCGCATCGCGAGCGCGCAAGAGCTGGGTCCCCGGGTTGGCGCTCGTGGGTGATGCCCATGATTTCTTCGATCCCTTCACCGGCGAGGGGATCTACAACGCCCTGCGCGGCGGCGAGCTGCTCGGAGCCGCTCTGCTGCGGGCTCTTGGCGCCGACACCCAGTCGGGAGCAAACGCCGCGCTCGCCGGTTATTCGGCGGCCCGGCGGCGTGAGTTCGGCGCCAAGGCTCGCGTCGAGCGACTGATAGGCCTGGCGATCGAGTATCCGCCACTCATGAATCGACTCGCCGGCGCCATGCGCCAGCGAAAGGAGCTCGCCGATCTGCTGGTGGGTGTGGCGGGTGACTTCGTTCCGGCGCGCGAGGTGCTCTCGCTGCGCTACGTGGCCACGCTCGCGCTCGCCGCGCTGCGCGCGCCGGCAGGCGTGCCCGAGCTGGCGAAGCCAGACTCCGTGCCGGCGCCCTTCACCTGAGGCGTGCCAACGGCTAGCCTTTTCACGCAGTGGACAGGCCCAACGCACCACCCCTCGAGCCCGTGCCCCTCGACTCAGCCACCTTTCGCAGCGTCCTCGGCCGGTTCGCGACGGGCGTCACCGTCGTCACGGCCCGCGACGCCGATGGAGTGGACCACGGCATGACCGCCAGCGCATTCTGCTCGCTGAGCCTCGAGCCGCCGCTGGTGCTCGTCTGCGTCGAGAGGTCGGCCGACATGCACCCCGTGCTCGAGACAGCGGAGCTGTTCGCGGTGAACGTGCTCTCCGCCACCCAGGAACCGGTCTCGAGGCGTTTCGCCGAGAAGATCGGGAATCGCTTCGACGGCATCGGCTACACGCGCGGAACGACCGGCGTCGTGATCCTCGACGAGGTGCACGCCTACCTCGAGTGCGCGAAGAAGGCCAGCTGCGCCGGTGGCGATCACACGATCTTCATCGGTGAAGTGATGCACGCCGTCGCGAACGACGGCCGGCCGCTCCTCTACTATCGGGGCGGCTACACCGAGCTGGCGCGATAACGTGGGCGCCCTGCTCACGCCGCGGCGTCGCCGCGGGGCCGAATTCCTCGACGCGCCTGACGTCGACGCGCGGACGGTCACCAGGTCGCTGGCCGACGTCGCGCGGTCGAATGTGCTCTTCGGCGGCACGAGCGCCGTGCTCGCGGAGCTCTCCCGGACGCTGAGTGCGCTGCCGCTCGAGCACCTCACGCTCCTCGACGTAGGCACGGGGCTGGGCGACATCCCGGCGCGTGCGCGAGCAGACTGCGCCCGGCATGGGATCACCCTCACGACGTTCGGCGTCGATGGGAACGAGGTGTTGGCACGTACCGCGCACTGTCCGGGCATGCCGACGGTCCGCGCCCACGCGCTCGCACTGCCATTTCGCGATGCGAGCGTGGACATTGCATTGTGCTCGCAGGTGCTTCACCACTTCGAGGGAGATGGTGCCGTCGCGCTCCTGCGGGAGCTCGATCGCGTGGCGCGGCGGCGCGTGATCGTGAGCGATCTCCGTCGGAGCTGGATCGCCGCCGCCGGCCTCTGGCTGGCATCGTTTCCTTTGCGATTTCATCCCGTGAGCCGGCACGACGGCGTCGTGTCGGTGCTCCGCGGCTTCACCGCCGCGGAGCTGCGTGAGCTCGTTCGGCGGGCGGTCGGCGCCGAGGCCGACGTGCGCGACCGGCCGGCCTTCCGCGCCACGGCCTCCTGGAGTCCGTCGAGGGTGGCATGACTGGAGCTTCGATGCAGACGCGTAGCCCGTTCGACCTGGGCGACCTGCCGGTCGGTCGCGCGATGACGACCATCGATGAGCAGTTCGTCGATGCATCGCCACTCGAGGTATTCGATGTCGTGCGGCAGGTCGAGCACTGGCCGGCATACCTGTCGCACTACCGCCGGGTGCGTTTCCGCGAGCGCGCCAGCGATGGAGGCGGCGTGGTGGAGATGGCCGCCTGGCGTCCGTTCGGCGTGGTGGGCTGGCCCACCTGGTGGCTCTCGCAGATGGCGGTGAACGCCGAGAAGCCATCGGTTCGCTTCCGGCACATCGGCGGCATCACCACCGGCATGGACGTGGAGTGGACCTTCGTGCCCGAAGGAACCGGAACGCGCGCGCGGGTCGTACACGTGTGGGATGGCCCGCGCTGGCCGGTCATCGGCGTCTTCGCGGCGACGACGGTGATCGGTCCGATCTTCATACACGGCATAGCGTCCCGCACGCTGGCCGGACTGGCCAGGGTGGCCGAGCAGCGATGAGCACCTGCCGCGTTCCGGGCGCTGCGTTCCCTCGACCGAGGTTCATGTGAATCGTTCCCGACGCGTCGCGGTCACCGGTATCGGCGCCATCACTCCGATCGGCCTGACGGTCGACGGGCTGTGGAGCGGACTTCAAGCGCAGCGCTCGGCGGTCCGTGCCGTGACGCGCTTCGACCCGACCCCGTTCCGCAGTCACATCGCGGCCGAGGTGGACGGCTTCGAGCCGGCGGATTTCATCGAGCGCAAGCGGGTGAAGCGGCTCGATCGCTTCGGTCACTTCTCCGTGGCCGCCGCACGGATGGCGCTCGAGGACGCCGCGATCGACCTGTCGCGCGAGAACCGCGAGCGAGTGGGCGCGATGATGGGCACCGCGCTGGGCGGCGTGGGCTACGCCGAGGAGCAGTGCGGCGCGTACTACACGGGCGGCGTGAAGGAGATCGATCCGGGACTGGCGCTCATGGTCTTCGGTGGCGCCGCGAGCTGCAACATCGCCATCGAGTTCGGCGTCCAGGGTCCCAACAGCACCAACGCGATGAGCTGCGCCTCGGGGACGATCGCGGTCGGTGATGGCTTCCGGCAGATCCGTGACGGCTACGCCGACGTGATGCTCTGCGGCGGCTCGGAGGCGCCGCTCTCGCCGCTCTGCTTCGGCGCGTTCGCCATCATCCGGGCCATGTCGACGCGCAACGAGGACCCTTCGGGCGCGTCACGCCCGTTCGACAAGGACCGCGACGGGTTCGTCATGGGCGAGGGCGCGGCGGTGCTCATCCTCGAGGAGCTCGAGCGCGCGCTGGCGCGCGGCGCGAGGATCTACGCCGAGATCCTGGGCTTCGGCTCCTCCAACGACGCCTACCACATGACGGCGCCGCGCCCCGATGGCTCGGCCGCCGCGCTCTGCATGCAGCGCGCGCTCGACGACGCGCACGTGTCCCCGTCGGAGATCGGCTACGTGAACGCGCACGGCAGCTCGACGCCGCTCAACGACACCACGGAAACGCTGGCCATCAAGCGCGTCTTCGGCGATCACGCCTATCGCATGCCGGTGAGCGGCAGCAAGGGCTACTACGGCCACGCGCTGGGGGCATCTGGCGCCATCGAAGCGGCCATCTGCGCGCTCGCGCTCAGCCACCGCTGGCTGCCGCCGACGGTGAACCTCGCGATCCCCGACGACGGTTGCGACCTGGACTACATCCCGAACGCCGGCCGGCCGGCGAGTGTGGAGCTCATGCTGAGCAACAGCTTCGGCTTCGGCGGGATCAACGCGGCGATCGTCATCGGGAGGTGACGAGAGTGACGAGAGTGGAGTGAGTGAACGGGAAGTGAGGAGAGTAACGAGAGTGGAGTGAGTGACAACGACCAGGGTGAGGCGCATGAGGTCCGGTGATGAGCCCATCACGCATGTCATGCCCTTTACCCTGGCTCTGGTCACTCACTCCACTCTCGTCACTCTCGTCACTCTCACCTCACCATCCTGGCGGGTTTACTCGTCCTCCCGACCCGCTTTTCGAGCTCCCGCCTGACGATTCTCTCCAGCTCGCCATCGCCTCGATACGGGTGCGACTTGCGCCAGTCGCTCAGCTTCACCACTGCCTTGGCCATGACGGGATGCCCACCGGCGCTGCCGTAGTCGGCGAAGAGATCGCGAAGCATCTCGTTGAGGCGCGCCTCCGGCCACAGCGCGCGCGTGCTCATCACCAGCTTGCCGGCGAAGATACCCGACACGGCGGCGACGTCGGCGCCTTCGACGCCGAGACAGAACTCGGCGAGCTGCGCGACGATGTGCTCCTGATCGGCCGGGAGGCGGCCAAGGTGAACGTACACGAGTCCCCGCCGCTGCCGCACGCGCTCCAACGCTTTGCCGAAGCGCTTGAGGGCCAGCGGCGTGTACGAGGGGTGCTGGATGCGCCGCAACGCATCGTGGTCGGCGCGCAGGAAGAGATGGGCGAACATCTGGAGATCATCGTCGCTCGCCGACCGTGACAGCGACTTGGTGTCGGTGATGATGCCGTACAGCAGGGCCGTCGCGAGTGGACGCGTGATGGCCGCATCTCCATCGGCCAGGAGATACTCGGCCGCGATCGTCGCGCTCGCTCCATAGGACGTCCGGACGTCGCGATAGCGAGCCCGGTACTCGCCCGACGGCGGGTGGTGATCGATCACCGCCGCCACCTCCGGGAGCTGCTGGCGGAAGTATGGCGGCTGCACATCCACCAGGATCAGCGGCGCCAGCTCGTCGAGGCGCTTTCCGGAGACGTGTTGCACGCGGATCCCGAGCTCGGCGATCAGTCGCTTGTTCTCCGGGCGAGTGATGGATCCGCAGGTGACGATCGGCGAGTCGTGCGCCTCGAGGCCGAGCACGGTGCGCAGCGCCAGGGCCGACGCGATGGCGTCGGGGTCGGGGTCGTTCTGCACGAGAAACGCGCAGCGGCGCGCGTCGCCGAGCGCCGCGCGCAGCTCCTCGGCGCGCTTGCGCCCGGAGACGCGGCGCAGGATGAGGTCGATCGCGTCGGCGAAGAGCTCGTCCTCATCCACCCACGTCACGCCGCCCAACGCGTCCGGAGCGGGCCGGTTCCGCTCGTGCCCGATCACCAGCACCGGCGAATCGCCTAACGTGGCCGACACCGCGCGAGCGACGCGGGCCTCGAGCGCATCGTTCACCAGATCGATCACGACGATCGGATTGCGACCGCGCACCGATCTGTACGTCGCCGGCGACGCCGGGTCACCGCGCACAGGGAGGGCGCCTTCCGGTGGTCGTCCGTTGTCCGGCTTCCACACGTAGATCGCCCGCCCCGGCGGATTGCGACGTCGCAGCGCCAGGTACCGATCCATGCGATCGGAGATGAGGAGGATCGGCGCTCTCACGTCAGGCTCGCCGAACGGGCACGCGCGCCTTGCCTGACCGCCCCCGGGACTCTAGCTTGGCCGCCGTCCCATTCACCGTCGAGGACACCGTCATGCGAGATTCGCTGCGGCACTTCGTTGCGGAGTTCACCGGAACGTTCGCGCTGGTCTTCGTCGGCAGTGGAGCGATCATCGTCTCGCGCCTCCCGGGCGCGAACATCGGCCTGGTCGAGATCGCGCTTGCCCACGGGATCATCCTGGCCGTGATGGTGACGGCGCTGATGCGCGTCTCCGGCCACTTCAATCCCGCGGTGACCATCGGGTTCGCGTTCACGCGCCGCATCGGTCCACTCATGGCGGGAATCTACCTCGCGGCGCAATTGCTGGGTGCCATGCTGGCTGCCTATGCGCTGCGGGGACTCCTGCCGCTCGAGCTCTTCGATGCCGCCAGAGGTGGCGGCCAGTTCGTGGCGTCCGACATCTCGTTCAACCAGGCCGTCATCCTCGAGGCGATCGCGACGTTCTTCCTCGTGTTCGTGATCTTCGGCACGGCGGTCGATCCCAAGGCCCCGCAGGTGGGCGGCTTCGCCATCGGCCTCACCATCGCCGCCGACATCCTGGCGATTGGTCCGCTCACCGGTGGGTCGATGAATCCGGCTCGCTCCCTTGGCCCAGCGGTGGCCAGCGGCATCTGGGAAGGACATGCCATCTACTGGATCGGCCCCATTGTGGGAGGCCTGGTGGCGGCGCTCCTGTACGAGCACCTCATCATTCGACGAGCGACCGAGCCGGTCGATCACGGGCCGATCGAGCCGGTCGCGCCGAAGCGATAGCGCCGAGCCGCGCGTCGCCGGCTCAGGGCTCCGACGTGCGAGCACCGACGACACCGAGCGAATCGAGGAACCGCAGGGTGTAGCGCGCAATGAGCGCGTGCCCTTCGCTGTTCGGGTGCGAGTCGTACGGCGCAACCCACCAGCGCTTCCAGTCGCCGCCCTCGGCCATGAACGCCTGGGTGACGTCGAGCACGTGCATTCCCGCCTTGCGCGCTTCGGCGGCCACCTGCTCGTGGACGCCGCGGAGCGGGTAACGCTCCGGCGTCCACTCGCCCGGCGCGAGCATCGGGTGGATCGCGAACACCACCGGCACGTTGCGCGCGCGCGCCGAATCGCCGATCTCACGGAGCCCCTCGCGCAGCTGCTGCCAGCCCTTCTCACCTTCAGTGTACAGCCCGATGTAGCGCAGGTGGAAGGGAAGAACCTCGAAGTCGCGCACCCGCTGGCGCGTGAACGCGAGCAGCGCGCTGGACCGCACCGTGCCCTCCAGGAACGTCGCCGGCAGGAGCGGTCGCACGCTGGTGAGCCGTCGCTCATCCTCGTGTCCAAAGTTCGGCTGGCTGGGGAGCGCGTCGTTGGCGAGGAATTGCACGATCACGAGATCGGGATCGAACTGCCAGCCGATGCGGCGCATGACCTCGGCCTCGTTGGCCGTCGTGTACCCGTTCCTGGCAAGATTGATGATCGCTGACGATTCCTCCCCCTCACGCGCCCAGAGAAGCCGCTCCAACCGGCTGGTCCAGATGCTGTCGGTGTCGGGAATCAACGCGCCGAAGGTGAAGGAGTCGCCCACGCTGACGATGCGGCGCACGCCCGGCGGCTTGCGCACGGTCTCGTAGCGGCTTCGCACACCGAAGATGTTCCGCACCCAGATCTGGTCGTACCGCGCCTCCACCATCTGCCGCGCGATCGGCCCGCCCGTGCGCCACGCCACGGCAGGGATGCGCAAGACGAGCTCGGCGGCGAAGAGCAGCACCGCGATCACCACCACGGTGAGCGTGCCGGCCACCAGGAGCCGGCTGCCGCCGCGTGCACGCTCGCGCCCGGCGAGGAGCATCCCCATCAGAGCAAGTGGGACGGCCATCATGAGCGCTCCGAGCAGCGACACCAGCTGCACGGCAACGAGGAGCAGCGCGACGAGCACAATGAGCGCCAGCCGCTCGAGCCTGCGCGAGACGATGTCGCGGAGCCCGCTCGCGATGCGCTCCGCTCGCGTCCCACTCGCGAGCAGCGCGGCGCCCGCCAGCCAGGGCACCCCGACCAGGATGAACCGGGGGGTCAGCTCGATGCCGAGCGAGACCGCCAGGAGCACGCCGACGATGAGCCACGCGGCGCGCAGCTCGGCGACCGTGGGAAACCCCGGCCCCACCTCCTCGTTAGGCGCCGAATCCACGCCTCGTACCGCTCACGGCACCGCGGCCGGCATCCGGTGCTCGGCTGCCTCCGCTTCCGGCGTGGGACGCACGCGGGCCAGCCACCGGTTGGCGGCGATGAGCGCAACGAGCACTACGCCCCACTGGAACAGGATCGTGCCCACGTTCTCGATCCCGAACGGGTTGAGCCAACCCGGGCCCCGCACCTGGTACATCCACCAGCCGATGAGCACGAGCGCCTGGAGTGGCACCAGCACGCCAATGACGATGTCCCACCACCGTCCCACGCGGATGTCGGAGTGCTCGTGGTTGAGCTGCTGCTGCCTGAAGCGCCGCACCCCATGGGCGATCACGCCGATCGCGAAGAAGAAGCCGGAGACCATGAGTCCCACGCCCCAGACCCAGTCCTGGTTGTGCAGCACCTGGATCGAGATCGCCGATGGAAGGCCGAGGACGAAGCCGACCACGGCCACCACACGGATGGCGCGCTCGCGGGCAAGGCCGGCGTCGGACATCACGCGCGTCGCCAGCTCGACCATCGATACCAGGCTCGTGAACGCCGCGAAGAAGAGCGCCACGAAGAAGAAGATCATGAACAGCCGGCCCGCCGGAATGCTGGCGAACAGCTGCGGGATCCAGATGAACGTGAGTCCCTCGTTGCCCGAGCCGAAGATCGTGCGCTGGATGAGGTCCGGCGTCACCGCCTCGCCCGCGCGTACGGCGTCGGCAAGCGCTGGATATGCCGCCAGCGCTTCCGGGTTCGCGGCGAGACTCGCCGCCAGTTGCGGCACGACCGAGAACACGGTGCACAGCACCATGATCCCCGCCATGAGCGACACCGAGTTGTTGGCCGTCGGCAAGATGAACGCGTTGAGCGCCGTGTCCTCGTTGTGGCGCAGGTACGCGGCATACACGAGGATCAGCCCCCATCCCGCACCGGTGTCCCACGCATTCTGGGTGAGCGCGTGCAGCCAGATGCTGGCATCGCTCAGCCGCGCCCAGTCCACGCCGAACAGGAAGCGCAGGCCGGCGTCCGCGCCCGGTAACGTTACGGCGCGAATGGCGAGCACCACCACGAGCACCAGCAGCGTCGGCATCATCACCTTCGCCATCCGCTCGATCCCGCGAACGCCGCGCGCGACCACGAAGCAGGCGAGAAGAATCGCGACGGCGTGAGTGAACACCGGCCAGTACGATGTGGTGAACGAATTCCACAGCGCGCCGGGCTGGCTTCCCGGCAGCTCGCCGGTGAGAGCGCCCCAGGCATAGCGGATCGTCCAGCCGGCGACGACGGAGTAGTAGAACATGATCGCCGTCGCCACGAACGCGATGAAGGCGCCCATCCACGCCCATCGCGGACCCATCACCTTCACGAACGCGCCGATCGGTCCCGTTCTCGTCAGGCGGCCCATCCCGAACTCCACCAGGATGAGCGGAATCGACCAGAGGAAGAGAAACGTGAGCCACGCCACGAGGAACTCCCCTCCTCCGTTCTGCGCGGCGATGCGTGGGAAGCGCCAGATGTTACCCGTGCCGACCGCCATGCCGAGCATGGCCAGCATCATCGCCAGCCGCGACGAGAATCGCTCCGGTTGCCCCGCCACACGCCCTCCTGTCAGTGGGTCCGAGTCTCCATGTCGCCCGAGGCGAAGCTACGACCTGTCACGGCCGTTGGGGAGGAGATTGCATCGCGCTCAGCACGCGCTCCATGAAGGCGTTGGTCTGCCGGCCATCCAGCCATCGCGCGACGACGACGAGATCGTGCTCGGGCGCGATCCAGATCACGTTGCCGCCGGCACCGAGGGCGAAGAAGCTGCTGTCGGTAGCGGCCGGATAGCGGCCGCGATCGGTGTTCAGCCACCACATGTAGCCGTAGGTGGGCATGATCGGCGTCGGCGTGGTGGCGAGCCGGATCCAGCGCTCCGACAGCAGCTGCCGGTCGCGCCATCGCCCGCGGCGCAGCATGAGATACCCGAACCGGGCGTGATCGCGCGTGCTGGCCCACACGCCGCCACCCCAGTGTCCGCCGCCGCTCACCGATTGCACGCGCTTGCCGTCGATCTCGACGAACGAGTTGCGGTAGCCGTGCCATACCCAGTCACTCTCGGCATCGATCGGGTTCATGATCTCGTCGCGCAGCACGTCGGGCAACGGCTTCTTCCACACGTGGAGGAGCGCCAGCGCCGTGGCGTTCACCCGGACGTCGTTGTACTCCCAGAACGTCCCCGGCTCCTGGAGCGTGCGGTCGCGCCCGCGCCGACGGTCGGCGACATCGGGCTTGTCCCACAGCGTCCCTTCCCATTCGTTCGTCTGGTTGAGCATCTGATGCCAGGTGATGCGCGAGTTTCGCGGCCCATCGAAGTGCCCGCTGCGGACGTACCGGCTCACCGGATCGTTCAGGTCGCGAATGAGCCCGCGATCGAGGGCGAGTCCCGCCATCGTCGACAGGTAGCTCTTCGCGACGCTGAACGTCATGTCCACGCGACGCGTGTCCCCCCACTCGGCCGCGATGTAGCCGTTGCGCACGATGAGGCCCGAGGGGCCACCTCGCTCCTTGACCGGTCCCAGAATATCGGGGTAGGGCTCGTTGCGGGTGTTCTCGGCGAGCTGGACGCGCAGCTCGCGCGGCCACGGAATCTCGCTGGCGACGGCGAACCGCACCGCCTCGGCGAGCTTCGCCGAGTCGATGCCTAACGAGGACGGCGATCGCCGCTCCCACGCGTCGCCCCTGGCGGGGAAGTAGTCGGTGACGGCGGTGGCGGCGACGCCGGCGGACGACCGGACGGTCGCCGCGCGCTGGCTGGCCGTACCGGCGCAGCTCGCGGTGAGCAGTGAGCAGGCCGCGACGAGGCTGGCGGCCTTCGGTCGCGCGCGAAGGGCAAGGCGCATGGATGGTCGCTCCACGGGCGAAAGATCGGGAATGAGAGACGAGGGGCGAGGGCGAGGGGTGACGGGTGAGGGGGCGAGGGGGCGAGGGGGCGAGGGGCGAGGGGCAGGACTCACTCCACTCCCATCACTCCCGTCACGCGTTCGCCCTCACCCTTCACCGCTCGCCTTCACCTCGGTGTGATTCGGGTCCCCGCCCTCGAACAGGGCCGCCGCCCAACGCTCGCTGCGAAGATACTCGGCGAGCACCCGCGCCGTGAGCGCATGCGCCTCGACGCCCGGGTGCGAGTCCCAGGGCGTGGCCCACCATCGCTTCCAGTCCCCACCCTGCGCGGCGTACACCGGCGCCAGGTCGATCACGTACAGGCCGGCCTCCGACGCCACCGTCGTGACGCGCTCGTGGATCGAGCGCAGCGGATAGGTCTCCACCGTCCACTCGCCAGGCACGAAGATGGGGTGGAGGATGTACACCGCCGGTACGCCACGGGCGCGCGTGCTGTCGCCGATCTCACGAATGGCCGCTTGCATCTGCTGCCACCCCTCCGAGTCCTCGCGGTACAGCTGGAGGTATCGGAGGTGGTAGGGCGTTCCCATCGTGCTCAGCCTGTCCTGCACCCAGGCGAGCAGCGCGCTGTGGTTGATGGCGCCACGTGTGAAGAGATCGGGCAGGAGCCGAACGGGTGGACTCATCCACGCTTCCGGCTCGCGCTGGAAGAAGGGCCCGCTGGGCAGCGCATCGTTGGCGACGAACTCCACCAGAACCAGATCGGGGCCGAACTGCCACCCGAGGCGGCGCAGCTCCTCGTTTTCGTTGTAGGTGGTGAAGCCGCGCTGCCCGAAGTTGATGACCTGGATGGTGGTGTTCGGGTATGCCTGCTCGAGGTCGGCCTCGAGCTGTGACGGCCAGGTATCCTCCGTCTTGGCGATCTTGTCTCCCCAGGTGAACGAGTCGCCGATCGCCACGATGCGTCGCGCGCCCGCCGGCTTCGCCACACGCTCGTAGGGTGAGCGCAGACCGAACAGGTTGCGCTCCCACAGCCGGTCGTATTGACGCTCCCACCGGGCGCGTTCGGCGGCGCCTCCCCAGCGGCGGCGGATGGGGGAAGAGCGCATCACTCCTTCGATCGCTCCCAGGCCCACGACCAGGATTCCGACGCTCATGACGGATCCGACGAGCGCGCTGCCCACCCGTTGGGGCGAGGCGATGAGCGCCATGACCATCAGCGCCACGCTGCCGGGCAGCGCGACGAGCAGGCCACCGAGTGGCGAGAGGAGCCACAGCATCACGACCGTGATCGCGAGCACGATGAGAATCGCGATCCTGCTCGCGCGCTCGGCGGCCAGGTGGTTGGCGGTGACGGCGATGCGATCGGCCCAGTCGCGCCGGTACAGCGGTAGTCCGCCCGCGGCCCAGATCGCTCCGATGAGGAGCGCCCTGTCAGTGGGCACCTCGCTGACGAGCAGGAGCGCGAGGACGGCTCCGAAAATGAGCCATCCCATGCGGAGCTCGGGTGCGGTGATCGGTTGTGCGGATGGTGCGGCAGGCGACATAGAATAATGCGCCCTTGTTCAACCGTTGAACGCTGCGCCCAAGGATGCTGACGCTACTACGTGCGCCTCGCCCTCACAAGATGCGCCGTTACGGCCCGACTTGCAGGTACGTGGCCTGGTATCGGTCGATGGCTTCCGTCACCACCCTCATCGCGACGGTGCTCTGCTCCCACCCGATCGTCTGCACGCGGCGGCCCTCGAGATCCTTGTAGATGTGAAAGAAGTGCTCGACCTCCTTCAGGTAGTGCTGCGGGATGTCGGCAATGTCGAAGTACTCCTCGTAGAACGGATCGTGACAGGGCACCGACAGGATCTTGTCGTCAGGCTCACCCCGGTCGAGCATCTTCAGCACGCCGATCGGGCGCGCGTCGATCTGACACCCCGAAAACGTGGGCTCGTTGACGAGCACGAGGATGTCGCACGGGTCGCCATCCTCGGCCAGCGTGCGCGGGATGAAGCCGTAGTCGCCCGGATAGTGGACCGCCGAGTACAGCACGCGATCGAGGCGGAAGAGACCCGACTCCTTGTCGAGCTCGTACTTGTTGCGGCTGCCGCTCGGGATCTCGATCACCGCGGTGACCTCCTCCGGCGGACGCCTGCCGGGAGCGAGGTCGCGCCACGGGTGAATCACGGGGCGGCGCGCGCTCCCGATTCGGCCGATCGCTGGCGAGTGGCCTCGCCAGACACGCCGGCGGCGCCGGCCGACGGACGCTCCATCGTGCCCTTGTACGCCATGGGCTCCTCGTCCACACCGAAGTTGCGGGCTGCCAGCTCGGCGACGCGCGCCATCGACTCGTCAGGCAGATCGGGAAGATCGCTGGCCGCCGCGAACTCGGCGAGCTGCGCGGCGTCGTAGATGTTCGGCAGCGTCGTCACCACCAGCGGCTCCGCCAGCAGCCACTTGAGCGCCGCCTGCCCGAGCGTCATCCGCTCGGCGAGAAAGTCGAGCGTGCGCACCTTGCGGACACCGTTCACCAGCCACGAGCGGGGACGATGACGCCGGTGATCGTTAGGCGGAAAGACCGTGTCCTCGGTGTACTTGCCCTCCAGCATCCCCGACGCGTGGGTGACCCGGATGTTGAAGCAGCAGTGCGGCGCGTGCCGTTTGGCCGCCTCGAGCATGGCCGTCCCCGGATGCTGCTCGAGCACGTTCCAGATCATCTGGATCGTGTTGATGTCCCCTTCCCGCTCCATCAGCTCCACCGCCTCGTAGAGCCAGCCGATCGCCGGTCCGAACGCCGCGCCCCAGGCTCGCACCTTCCCCTCGCGCTGGAAGGCACGGAGTGTCTCCCAGATCGCCGGATCGCGGACGTGCTCCATCTTCACGTTGTGCAGCTGGAGGACGTCGACGTAGTCGGTCTGCAACCGCTGCAACGACCGCTCGAGCGCCAACCGCATGTACGCCGGCTCGAAGCGCTGCGGCAGCTCGGCCTGCCCGCGCCGCGCCGAGGCCGCTGCTTCGTCGTAGATGTCGTAACCGATCTTGGTGGCGTAGACGAGCGCGTGACGCATCCCGCGGAACGCGAGCGCGAGCTGGCGCTCACTCCGCCCGTTGCCATAGCTGTCGGCGGCGTCGAAGAACGTGATGCCGTGCTCGTCGCGCGCCGTGCGCAGGAGCGCGACGGCTTCGTCGTCGCTCTTCTCCCCCCACCATCCGGTCGAGAGGGTCCAGAGCCCGAAGCCGACTTCGCTCGCGGTGACGGACGTGGCGGGGAAGGATCGATAGCGCATGAAGGGGACTAGGGACTGGGGATCGGGACTGGTGACTAGGGACTGGGACTGGGGACTGGGACTGGGGACGCGGGACGCGGGACGCGGGACGCGATTCCAGCGCTACATCCCCCAGTCCCTACTCCCTAGTCCCTATCCTGCGCGCGGCGTCCACCGCGAAATAGGTGACGATCACATCGGCGCCGGCGCGGCGGATGCCGAGCAAGGACTCCATCATCGCGCGGTCGCCGTCCAGCCAGCCCCGCGCGGCGGCGGCTCGAATCATAGCGTACTCACCACTCACCTGATAGGCGGCCAGCGGGTAGCCGGTCTCCGCCTTCACGCGCCGCACGATGTCGAGATAGGGGCCGGCTGGCTTCACCATCACCATGTCCGCGCCCTCCGCGATGTCGGCGTGCACCTCGCGCAGCGCTTCGGCCGCGTTCGCCGAGTCCATCTGGTAACCGCGGCGATCGCCCTCGCGCGGCGCGCTCTCGGCGGCGTCGCGGAAGGGGCCGTAGAACGCCGACGCGTACTTTGCCGCGTACGAGAGGATCGCCGTGCTCGCGAAGGAGCACTCATCGAGCGCGGCCCGGATGGCGGCCACGCGGCCGTCCATCATGTCGCTCGGTGCGACGATGTCCGCACCGGCTGCCGCATGCGACGTCGCCGCGCGTGCGAGCAGCTCCAGCGTGGCGTCGTTGTCGACCTCGCCGGCACGGAGCACGCCGCAATGACCGTGGTCCGTGTACTCGCACATGCAGACGTCGGTGATCGCCACCAGCTCGGGGAGCTCGCGCTTGAGCGCACGCACGCTCTCCTGTACGGGGCCACGATCGTCCCACGCCGACGATCCGTGCGCGTCCTTGTGGTCGGGGATTCCAAAGAGAATCACACCGCCGACTCCCGCCTTCGCCGCTGCCTCGGCGTCGCGCAGCATCTCATCGGGGGACGTCTGCGCCACGCCGGGCATGGAGCCCACCTCCTGCCTGATGCCCGTGCCGCTCCTCACGAAGAGCGGCAGCACGAGCTGACCCGCGGAGATCGTGGTCTCGCGGACCAGCCGTCTCAGCGCCTCGGTGCGGCGCAGCCGGCGGGGGCGGTGGAGGGGAAACATCGAGGGGCGAGGGATCAGGGCTGAGGTCTCCTCGACAAACTTAATCAGGTGTGGACCGCGGGCGAGTGCGCCGTCTCCCTTTCTTGGCTCCTCGACGTCTTTTTCACCTCTCACCGCTCGCCGCTCACCCTCTATTCCGGCTGTGGCGCCGGTACCTTTTCCAGGTTTCGCAGCTGGGAGAGGATCTGATCGCCGCCGCGGCGGAGGAGCTCCGTGGCCAGGCGATGCGCCGCGCGCTCGGGGTTGGCGGCATCGACCGGCTCTTCGCCGCGGATGATGCGTGTCCCGCGCGCGTCGGCGATGAGGCCGTGCAGCACCAAACCGGTCACCGACTCCATCACCAGCGCGCCGATCGGGACCTGGCACCCTCCGTCGAGCGCGGCCAGGAAGCTTCGCTCGGCGCGCACGGCGGCCCTGGTCCCGTCATGATCGAGCGGTGACAGGAGCGCCGACATGCGCTCGTCGTCGGCGCGCGCCTGCACGGCGATCGCGCCCTGGCCAGCGGCGGGCAGCCAGCCCGGCGGCTCGAGCCACGCATCGATGCGCTGCTGCACGCCGAGCCGGCGCAGACCCGCCGCGGCGAGAATCGCCGCGTGCACCTTCCCCTCGTCCACTTTCTTGAGACGCGTCGGGACGTTCCCTCTGAGCTCCACCACGTCGACGTCGGGTCGCGCGCCCAGGAGCTGCGCGCGGCGGCGAAGGCTCGACGTACCGACGCGTGAGCCCCGCGGGAGATCGCTCAGGCCGTCGGCGGGAATGGCGTCGTTCACCACGAGTACGTCGCGCGGGTCCTCTCGCTCCAGCACTGCGACGACCGTGAGCCCGCCGGGCATCTCCGTCGGCAGATCCTTCAGCGAATGGACGCAGCAGTCCACCTTCCCCGCGAGCAGCGCACGTTCGAGCTCCTCGGTGAAGAGCCCCTTGGCGCCGATCGCACCAAGGGGCTCATCCAGCTTCTTGTCGCCCATCGTCTTCATCGGGACGAGCTCGGCGCCGATCCCGCGCCTGGTGAGGGCGTCGAGCACCAGGCGCGCCTGTCGCAGCGCCAGCTCCGAGCCGCGCGTCGCGATGCGGACGGTGTCCGACGCGCGCGCGCGCCTGGGGCTACGCCTGGTCGCCATTCGAAGCGCCGCGCTCCCGCATGCTGTCCGGATCGATCCCCACCGTGATGCACCAGCGCTCGTAGGCGACGGGTGAGATCTCCGACGGCTTGATCTCGCTCCGTCCACCCCAGAACACGTTGGTGTACGACACGGGGATTCCCACGCTCGCCAGGTGCGCGTCGATGGCCGCCTTGTGCGCGAGGAGGAGCTGCTTGTCGGTGCCGTGGGCGACGGCCATGATGTTCACGTTTCCGAACTCCGCGCCACCCTCTCGCCAGTACGCATGTGTGAGGATGTGGTGCCGTCCCACCTCACGCCCGGCCTCGATCTCGCGCCCGGGAGGGACGCGCCAGTGGAAGAGCGCGTTGTAGCGCGTCACGCGCTCGCCGCCCACAGACGGCTTCACGTGCTCGAGGAAGGTCGAGAAGCGGCCGATGACGCCGCGCTGCTCGAGCTGTCGCGCCACGCGAACGAACTCATCGTGCGACACGCCCGCTTCCGCGGCGCGCGAGCGCCACGGGTCCTCATGGATCTCGTCGACCGCGAGCTCGCGCTTGAGCGGCTCCAGCACGCGCCACTCGAGCGGGGAAAGCTCGACGACGGTGGTGTCCTGCACGCTCCCCGGCGCCTCGGTCTTGCTGCCGGGCTCCATGCCGCGCCGCCTGACGTGTCCCACGCCGAGGGTGAAGAGTCGCCTGGCCGGCATCGCGCGATACGCCTCGGCGCCGACCTGCCGCATGAGGAAGCGGCAGTGCTTCTCCATGGAGAACCCCTGCGGCACCTTGAGCGTGGTCCACAGCCGGTAGCGCGCGCCCGGCGTGTCGCCATCGGTGGAGCGGATCACGACGTGTCCGGAGAACGGATCGCTTCGCACCATGTACTCGAACGCGCCATCGAGCAGGTGCGCCGGAACCCGCCACGCCACCAGTGCGCCTGGTGCCAGGTTCGTGGCCATGAGCGTCTGGCGCACGCGCCGGATCGTCCCCGCGGCGAGCATCGCCCGAATGCGCTCGAGCACCAGCGGCAGCGGCACCTCCGCGCGCCGGGCGATCTCCGCGAACGGATCCAAGAGAAAGCCCGCGATCCGATCCTCCGACACCGCGAGAATGCGCGCGTTGATGGGATCGCTGATCTCGACCGGAATCGTGGTCTCCATGCGCGAGAATATAGCGCAAGCCGTGCGCACCCGCCGGTCATCGCGCAGCGAGGCGGGCTGGCAGCCCAACGAGACTGAGCGTTTCCTTGCCTCTTCCTGACGCGAAGAACGTTGCTCGGGCGCGCAGGGCGAGCGATCGTGTTGCGGCTCGCCGAAGACTTCCCTCGCCGTCTAGAGGAGAGGACATGGATCTCCGCAACGTCGCGCACGATATCCGGCTCGCGGCCAGGCTCCTGCGCCGCAGTCCTGGCTTCACCGCCATCGCCGTGCTCACCCTCGGCCTCGGCATTGGCGCGAGCGCGATCGTGTTCAGCGTCGTCAATGCCTATCTCATTCGTCCCCTTCCCTTCGGCGAGCCCGAGCGGCTGGTGTCGGTGCTCCCCGCGCCGTCGCGCGACGCGTTCGCGCACGGGATCCGGCCACCGGAGGAGCTGGAGACGCTCGACATGCGCGCGCTCGATCCCGTCTTCGAGACGACGGCGGCCTGGGACCTGGATGGCTTCACCATCGCCAGCACCGACCAACCGGAGTACGTCGACGGCGCCTGGGTCTCGCCGGGTTTTTTCCAGACGTTAGGCATCGCGCCGGCGAGAGGGCGCTCGTTCACGCCGGACGAGGCGGCCTCCGGGGCGCCGGTGGCGGTGATCAGCCATGCCCTCTGGCAGCGCCGGTTCGCCGGCGATCCCGCGATACTCGGCAGGGCCTTCACCGCGTACTCCACGGATCGGCCTAACGAGGCCGAGGTGTTCACCATCATCGGGGTGCTGCCGGCCGACTTCTGGTACTTCAACCGTTTCACCGACGTGCTCGTGCCGCTGCGCGGACCGCGCTTCATCTCGCTCGCCCGCCTCCGCACGGGTGTCGGCATCGGTCACGCCGAGCGGCTGCTCAACGCCGTCGGGCGGGCGCAGTTCTCCGGCGCCGATCCACGCTGGGCGATGCGACTGGCCAGCGCGCGCGACGAGCACGTACATCAGGTGCGGCCCACGCTCGTCGTGCTGCTGGCGGCGGTCGGCTTCGTCGTGCTGGTCGCGTGCGCGAACGTCGCCGGGCTCCTGGTGGCGCGTGGCGCGAGCCGCCACAGGGAGATCGCCCTTCGAGCCGCGCTCGGTGCGGGGCGGGGTCGCGTGATGGCGCAGCTGCTGGCCGAGTGCGTCGTGCTGGCGCTGCTCGCCGCCGCACTCGGTGTCGTCCTCGCATCGGCCGGCCTGCGTGCGCTCGCCCCGACGATCGCCGAGCAGCTTCCGGCCGCGGTGCCGGGCGGTGTGGGCATGCTGCGGCTCGACGGCGCCGGACTCGCCTTCACCCTCGGCGTGGCGACCCTCACGGTGATGCTCTTCGGCCTCATTCCCACCGTCACGGCGTCGCGTGTCGACCTCGGCCGCGCGCTGGCACGGCAGGGGCGGGGCAGCATCGCCTCGCCCGTGCGCGCCCCGGCGCGGGCGGCGCTCGTGGCGACGCAGCTCGCCATCTCGCTCGTGCTCCTCGCCGGCGCGGGCTCGCTCATTCGTACGACGATGGAGTTCCGAGCCATGCGGCTGGGCTTCGAGCCCGACGGTGTGGTGAAGGCGAGCATTCTCCTTCCCAGCGCGCAGTATCCGGAGGAGCACCACCGGATAGCGTTCCATCGGTCGGTGCTCGAGCGGCTGGAGCGGACGCCGGGCATCTCGTCGGCGAGCGCGATCAGCAGCTATCCGTTCCGAGCCATGGGTGGCATGCCGCTCACGGGTGATGGCGCGCGGGTCGACGACGCGCTGGCGGCTCGATTAGCGATCGCACCGCGCTATCTGGAGACGATGCGCATTCCGCTGCTGCGCGGACGCTCGTTCGGCGACAGCGACCTGTCCGACTCCGAGCCCATCGCGCTGCTCAGCCGCGCGCTGGCCGACCGATTATGGCCCGGTGAAAATCCGATCGGCCGACGGGTGAAGCTGGGCGCACGCGACGATGATGCGCCCTGGCGCTCCGTGGTGGGAATCGTCGGCGATACGCGTAAGAGCTTCACCGACTCGCTGGTTCACGACGCGTACATCCCGTACACGCAGAGCCCGCGGGCCTATATGTTCCTCGTCGCCCGATCGAGTGAGCCCGGCGAGAGTGCCGCGCTCCGGCTTCAGGAGGCGGTGTGGGAGGTAGATCGCCGCCAGCCCATCTCCGAGGCTGGCTCGCTCGCGGACGTGGTGTCACGCGCGATGGCGTCACACAAGTTCCTGGCGACGCTCCTCACGGGGTTCTCGGTGTTCGCCGTCGCGTTGGCCACTCTCGGGCTCTACAGCGTGCTGGCGTACCTCGTGACCTCGCGCCAGCGTGAGATCGCGGTGCGCATGGCGTGCGGGGCGCAGCCTCGCGATCTCGTCTCGATGGTGCTGGTGCAGGCCGTCCCCGTCGTGGCACTTGGCATCGCTGCCGGTATTGCAGGCAGCCTGCTCCTGGGCCGCGTCCTGGCGAGCCTGATCGCCGGCATCCGAACGACAGACGTCGGAATCCTCGCGACGATTTCACTACTGCTCGCCGCCACCGCCCTGCTCGCGATCCTCATCCCGGCCCGCCGCGCGACGCGTGTCGATCCGATGCCCGTGCTGCGTGGCGAGTAGCGGCGAGCTGCTTCGCGCCGCGCGTGAAGCCGGCTGGTCCTGGCGAAGTGAAGTGCCGAGCGCGAGAAGCACCGCGTCGACCAGACCGTCGATCGACGGTTCGGTTGCCTCGCCGACCACCTGGATGCCGGCGGCGCGAGCGGCATCGGACGTGATGGGGCCGATCGACACCGCCGGCACGCGGCGCGCCCGCTCGGCGCCCACGGCGTCGACGAAGAACCGAACCGTGGACCCCGAGCTGAAGGTCAGGAGGTCGATCGCGCCCCGTTCGAGCTCCACGGCGAGCGCGGCCGCGCCGCTCGTGTCGGGCTCGGTGCGGTAGATTTCCACCTCATCCACCTGGGCGCCCATGCCGCGAAGCTCGTCAGGCAGGAGCGCTCGCGCCGCGGCCGCGCGGGGAAAGAGCACCCGGGCGCCACGCACGTCGGGGCGATGGCGCAGGGCGTCGACCAGGCCCTCCGACAACGACCGCTCGGGACGCAGGTCGGCCTCGATGCCGTGCTCGCGCAGCGCGCTCGCCGTTGCTTCCCCCACGACGCCGATCCGCGCGCCGGCCAGGGCGCGCGCGTCGAGTCCCAGCGCGTGCATCTCGTCCCAGACGATGCGCACCGCGTTCCGGCTCGTGAAGATCACCCACCCGTACTCACCCAGCCTGCCTAACGAGTGTCGCAGGGGCGCGGGGTCCACCGGGACGATCCGAATGGCCGGCACCTCGATCACGTCGGCCCCCAGCTCTCGCAGCCGCGCGCTCAGCGCCGAGGCCTGCGGCCGGGCGCGCGTGACGACGATGCGTTTCCCGAAGAGCGGGCGCCGATCGAACCACGCCAGAGCCTGGCGCAGCCGCACCACTTCGCCGATGACGGTGATCGCCGGCGCCGCGATCCCTTCGGCCTTGGCTCGCGCGGCGATGGTGCCCAGCGTGCCCTCCACCACGCGCTGGCGCGGGTACGTTCCCCACTCCACGATTGCCGCCGGCGTGCCGGGAGCGAGCCCCCCATCCATCAAGCGGCTCGCGACCTCGGGCAGCCGCTTCACGCCCATGTAGAGCACCAGCGTTCCGCCAGTCCGCGCCAGCGCGCTCCAATCGGTGCCGCTCACGTCCCTGGCGGGATCCTCGTGACCGGTCACGAGCGTGACCGAGGTCGCCGCGCCACGGTGCGTCACCGGGATGCCGGCATACGCGGCGGCGGCAATCGCCGCGGTCACGCCAGGAACGATCTCAAAGGGGATCTGCTCCGCGGCGAGCACGTGCGCCTCCTCACCACCGCGCCCGAACACGAACGGATCGCCACCCTTGAGGCGCACCACGTGCTTCCCATCGCGCGCCAGGCGGAGGAGCAGCGCGTTGATCTCTTCCTGCTTCACCGATGGTTCGCCGCCACGCTTCCCCACGAAGTGGAGCTCGGGTGCTCGCGTGCGGTCCTCGAGCGCCCGGTCGAGCAACGCCGCGTCCACGAGCGCGTCGTACACCACCGCGTCACACTCGCGAAGCAGCTCGACGGCGCGCACCGTTGCCAGGGACGGATCGCCGGGGCCGGCGCCCACGATCGAGACGCGTCCGACAGGCTGTGCCGACTGGCCGCCGTCGCTCACGGACCGTGGCGCTGCGCGCCCGCGTCCTCCGTGGACCGGCGAGATTCGCGCACGCGCCGCCCGCGCCACCAGATGCTGGCGGCGTACAGGCCGTAGATCAGCGCCGCGGCGGCGTAGGCCGCCTGGTAGTAGCCCGCGTTGTCCGGCATCACGTCGCATCCTCCTGCTCGGCCGCGTCCCTGGCCACTGCCAGCCGGTAGCGGGCCCGCAGCAGTGCGATGAACAGCAGCAGGAAACCGCCTAACGAGAGCAGGAGCGTCACCAGCATCTCGTCGGGGAGGGATGGCCGCTCCGGCTTGAGCACGATCGGCTTGGGGTGCAGCGTGCGAAACAGGTAGACGCTGAGGTGGATGAAGGGAATGAGCAGCGCGCCGAGGATGCCCAGCACCGCCGAATAGCGGGCGCGCATGGCCCGATCGTCGATGGCGCCGCGCAGCACGATGTAGCCTACGTAAATGAACCAGAGAAAGAGCGTGAGCGTGAGCCGGGCGTCCCACGTCCACCACGTGCCCCACACCGGCTTCCCCCACAACGGGCCCGTGATCAACACCGCCGTCGTGTACACCACGCCCACCTCGGCCGCGCTCTCGGCGAAGCGATCCAGCCTCCCATCCTTCAACCACAGGTACAGGCCGCTGGCGATCGCCACCAGGAAGAAGGCGATGAACGCCACCCAGGCCGACGGGACGTGCACGTAGTAGATCTTCTGCGCCGGACCCTGGAGCGCCTCGACCGGAGTGAAGAAGATCACACGCACGTACACCCCGATCATCGCGACGATGGCCACCGGCAACAGCCATCCAAACCAGGCGCGACGCGGGCTCGCGGCCGGCGCCGTCACGTTGGCTCGCCCTCGGTCGACAACCGACTCGCTCATTCTTCCAGCGTATAGGGAAACGCGACCATGCAGGCCGCGACGAACACCACGTCGAACGCGAGGAGGAGCCTCAGCCACGGCATCACCTCGGCCACCGGCCGGCCAACGAGCAGCGGCCCGGTGGCCTGCGCCGCGGGCAGAACGATCGGGACGAAGAACGGCAGCGAGAGCACCGGCAGCAACAGCTCGGCGAGCCGTGTGTTGACGGCCATCGAGCTGAACAGCGTCCCCACCGACACCAGCCCGATCGCCGCCAGAAACGCGATCCCCGCCAGCGGCAGCGCACCCTCGACGAATGACACGTCGTAGAAGAGCGCGATCGACGGAATCGCGATCGCCTGCACACCCGCCACGAACACCACGTTGGCCATGGCCTTGCCCAGGTAGATCGCCTCGCGAGGCGCCGGCGCGGCCAAGAGTCCGTCGATGCCGCGATCTGCCTGCTCCACCCCGAAGCTGCGCTGCAATCCGAGCAGCCCCGAGAAGGTGAAGATGACCCAGAGCACACCGGGCGCCAAGTCCACGGCCGCGACGGCGGTCGGGTCCCACGCAAAACGGAAGATGACCACCGACAGCAGCGCGAAGACGAGCGCCGAATAGAAGGCGGTGCGCGTGCGGAACTCGATCGCCAGGTCCTTGCGCGCGATGAGGAGCGCCGCGCCGAGCACGCTAGGCGCCACGCGCGAGCAGCTCCCGATACGCCCCCGCGTACGACGGCGCGTCGACGTTGCCACACGCCTCGAAGCGCAGAAAGCGCCCGTCCTTCATCACGGCGGCGTGCGAAGCCAGCGCCAGCCCCTCGTGAATGTTGTGCGTCACCAGCACGAGCGTGGCGCCGCTGCCGAGCAGCGACCGCAGCACCGTGGTGAGCGCAGCGGCGCCGGTGTCGTCGAGCCCGGTGAACGGCTCGTCGAGCAGCACCACGCGCGGCGAGTGCACGGTCGCGCGCGCCACCGACACGCGCTGCTGCAGTCCGCGGCTCAGCGCGCGCACCGGCGCTTCTGCGCGGTCGTGCACGCGCATGCGCTCCAGCGCGGCACGCGCGGCCGCGCGCGGCTGCGGAACGCCGTACAGGCGCGCC
>DATFFQ010000088.1:0-18788 GCA_035249955.1 Gemmatimonadaceae bacterium | reverse complement strand
GCCGCGGCCGCGCTCCACCCAGTACTGGCGCGCGAGCTTGAGAGCGGCCTCTACGGCGTCGGAGCCGCTCGAGAGCGGATACACCTTGTCGAGCTCGCCGGGACAGAGCCTGGCGAGCTCGGCCGCCAGCTCTTCCACCGGCTGATGCGTGAACATCGCTCCGCTCACGTACGCCAGCTCGCGCGCCTGCCTCGCCATCACGTCGGCGATCTCGGCGACGCCGTGCCCGATGTTGGCGACGAACGCGCCGCCCGACGCGTCGAGGTAGCGCCGGCCGTCTTCGTCCATCAGCCAGCACCCTTCACCACGCACGATGAGCGGAAAGCTCCGTGCGAGCTTGCGGTAGAAGACCGCCGACTCAGGGTACCGGTGGAGCAATGCCGAGGCTACCGCCGCCGGTGAGTCCAGATGAGCACCACGCCGCAGTAATCGCGTTGGCGCCGGAACTGAACGGGCGCCTGCGCGTTGCGGTACACCTCGATACCGAGAATCTCCGATGGCGCCACGAGCGCGTCGATCGGCCCGCCATCCACATCCACATCCTGACCGTCGACGAAGAAGAGCGCCGAGCAGTTGGGCGCGCTCGATACCGCCTTGTTGATCTCTTCGGGCGTTGGCGGTGGAAGTACGGCACTGCCTGGGTCGGTCTTCCGATCCAGCACGGGGGTCGCCAGCTGCCCGCTGCGACCCTCGAGCTGTCCGCGGCCGATCTGGAGGATTTCCTCTCGATTGCCACCGCGGTCCCGGACCACGGTCACCCCGGGCACCCCGCGCAGGATGTCCATGAGACGCGACGCGCGCCGGCGCTGGATTTCGTCGGCGGTGAAGAAGTAACCCGTGCCGCGCTCGCGGCGCTCCTCGAATCCGGTGCCGGCAAGCTCGGGGCTGACACGAGCCGTGACGGTCACCGGAGAGAGCGGGCGGGCCGCCGCCGTATCGCTCACGGTGGAGTCGGCAACCGCCACGTCGGCGCTCGGCGCGGGCGCTTCGGTGATGGGCGCGGGCGCCGCCGGCTGCGCCACAGGCTCGGACACGGCCGCCACCTGGGGCGCCGCATCACGTGGTGCCGCCGACGCGACTTTACCTCCCTGCTCGATGATCACGCGCACCATGCGGAGCGATGAGCCGGCTACGTTCGCGTTAGGCAGGCCACCGGTCGGGGGTGGCTCCCCGAACTGCGGCATGCGGATGTACCAGTTCTGCACCACCCAGGCCCCATTCTCGAGCTTCGCGAAGTTGACACGCCCGCCGGCGCGTCCGCGCGGCAGCACGACCGGAAGGTGTACGTACTCGAAGTTCAGGTGGCGGAGCTCGGCCGTCCTGGCATCCAGCCAGAGCGTTCCTTCCACGTCCACCAGCTCGTTGCCGCGCGTCGGCTCGAAGCCGATGCCGACCATTCCCGGGTTGTCCTTGTCCGCGGGCACCGTACGCAGGCAATGGCCCTCCAGGAACTCATCGGAGAGGAGCAGTCGCGCGTCGGGGCCATAGAAGATCCAGGCATCGCCCGCACGCTGCACGAACCCGTCGCGGGCGAGGCGCTCTGGTGGTAGCGTGACGAACGGGTCGTCGCTCACGCCGTCCTCCGTCTCCCAATTGCGCTCGGGCCCGGGGCGGAGCGTATGCGGGTGCAGCTGGCGCTCGTAGTACGCCAGACGCATCCGCACGAAGCGCGTCTCCTGCGTGATGACCGTGGCCAGGAGCGCTTTCCGCACCTCCTCCCAGAGCTGTCCCACCAGCTGCGCTTCACCTGGCTTTGCCTCACAGCGCGAGCGCTCGGTAACGCGCACTTCCTGGAGCACGGTCGGAACCGCGCTGGCAGCCACGCGATGCTCGAGCACCTGACCCACTGTCACCGCCAGCGGTGGTGACTCCACGCTGCGAAAGCCGATGCGGAGCACGCGCACGCGGAAGTTGCCAGCGGCCGGCACGACGAAGGAGTAGTAACCACTGTCGTCGCTGATCGTGCCGGCGACTCGCTTTCCCTGCGCATCGAGCAGCAGCACGAGGGCCGACGGCACGGGCGCACCGCTGCCCTGGTCCACGATGTCGCCGCGGATGGTCTGCGCGCCGATCGACGGCACACCCGCCAAGACGAACACCGCTGCCAGCCACCCAGACGAAGCACGCTGCATGGGTCCCTCCTGCCGTGAGGCGCCCTACCATATATCATGGTACGCCGGGCGGCTATGACCACTTGTCATCGAGACCGAACTACTCCTGGGTCCACCCACCGGTATATCGGGCGATTGCGGGCGAGGGTGTGACGAGTGGCGTACGGTCCTGGTCTTTCATCAGCACTGTCGAACAGCTCGTCACTGGTGCCTTGCTCCCGCACCCGGTGCTAGATTGATTGGCACGAAGGCAGTCAAGTCCATCCCCCCGCACCGTTTGAGCCCGCGACGAGCGCCGGTCGCCAGCCGGTGCACGGAGGTTTTTTCGTGTCGTTGAAGTTTCTACCTGTCTCACCGTTCCTGGCCCGGAGCTCCGTTGTGGCGGTCGTCGTGGCGGCTCTGTCGCTGCCCTTCGCGCCGCCCACAGCCGCTGCCCAGGTGCTCCCCGTTCCGCAGCGGCGCAACACCGGCGCCGAGCGTCGGGCCTATCTGGCCGAGATGCACGACAACGCCGAGGATGTCCTGGAGCGCTGGCGTAACGCCTGGAACCAGGACAAGCTGGACGAGCTCGAGGAGCTCTACGTGGAGGAGGCGCTGTACGTGCCCGCCCACGGCGAGGCGCGGCAGGGCCGCCCCTACATAAAGGAGTCGCTCGCCGCCCTGCTGCCGACCGCGCAAACCATCCGCATGAGCACGGTGGACTTCGACGCCAGCGACCGGCTCATCTACGTCTCGGGACGCTACTACTATATGGTACGGCCCCCGACGGGTTATCCCTGGGAGGACTCCGGCTCCTGGGCCATGGTCCTGAAGCGCGAGAACGACCGGTGGTACATCCGCTCGCAGATCATGAAGAGCGACGTCGAGCCACTGTCGGATACGACGCCGGCCACGGCCGAGAACACGCCCTGAGTGCCGCATCGCGTCGCGTCGATCGCGGTCACACCGAGGCTCCCCACTAGCCCGCAGGCCGGACACACCTGCTACATGGGGTGCAGCGTCTCGGCCATTCTCGAAAACGACGATCATGCACCAGCGCGCCTGCGTCTCCTCTGTGAGGCGCACGACAGCCGCGGACATGGCGCCCGCAACTGGGACGAGCAAACCGGCGGCACGGGGACGACCACGCTGTCGTCGCGCGTGGAGTTCGGCGCCCACTACCCGCATCCAGGCAACTGCCGCCTGACGACGACGGTGGTTGTATCGGCGAACGGCCGTCAGATCGGTGGCGACGTGGTGGCCACCGAGTTCTACGTGGGACAGCCGCTGGGCGTGGCGACACAGGAGTGGCCGAAGATGGATGACCCGGAGGTGCGGCGCCTGGCGAAGGAGCTTGCCGGCCGCGGTGAGTCGTGCAGCGGCCGCTATTTCGCGCAGCAGGTCGGCAGTACGGTGATCCTGTTCGCCTTCGGCTCGCACCCGTCGTCAGGCTACGATGTGTGGCTCCAGCCCGGCGAGATCACGGCCTTCCCGCCGCACTATTCGCTGCGGCACATCGAGCCCGCCCCGGGCCTTCCGCGTCAGATCACGCCGTTCGCCGTACACGCCACATTCGAGTCGCGCGAGCCGGTCCCGGCGGTGCAGGTGAACGATCGGGCCGGCGCGCACGACGTGGTGGTGGAGCGGCCGGGGGAAAAATAGTAGCGATACGCTACTATATCACGCGAGCTGTACGGCCCGCTCCGTCACGGACAGCGGCCCGCCTCTCCTACGTGGACTTGGGTTTATACAGTGCGGCGTCGAGCACCGACCACAAATGGATCGCCCAGCCAAGCAGCACGATCCACAGCACCGCCGCCAGCACGAACTGCACGATCGCCATCATCAGTCGGCCCTGAAGGAGCTGGCCAAGCCCTGGAATGAAGAAGCTGGCAAGCGCGGCGATCACGTTACCAGTCGATCCCTGTCCGGCCATCTGAATCTCCTCGATTACACGGATCACACGGTGCGTTCTGGATGCCTGCCCCGGCATTCTCGCGTCGACGCGCTAGAAGCAGCCGCGGTTTTTCTCACCGAGCGGGTTGGGCCAATCCCCTGGATACGGTACGCCACGCTCATCGCGGGGAGAGATGATGCCGCGCCGCACCCGCGCGGCTTTCTCGGCCACCTTCCGCACGCGAGCCACCGACGCACCAGCGTCCTTGGACGTCGCGCGCCGCTTGACTGACGATCTGGAGTCCTTGCGCTTCATCGTTCCTCCTTCCTGCTCGAGCTGCGCCCGCACTTCACGCGCCACGCCACGCGACCGCTAGCGACCCGCACCACCCGCTGGCAGCGCGAACACGACGATCGCATCCCCCGTTCCGAACACATCGCCCCCTCCGGCGGCAATCGCCACGAACTGGCGGCCGGCGACCTCGTATGTCATGGGCGTCGCGCGCGCGCCGGCGGGCAGCGACGCCCGCCACAGCTCACGACCGGTATCGGTGTCGAACGCACGAATCGCACGATCGAGCGTGGCGCCGATGAACGCCAGCCCCGACGCGGTCACGATCGGCCCGCCGAGGTGAGGGGAGCCCAGGCTCGCGCCGGAGCCTGACGACTGCGCGCCGCCGGACATGTCGCCCAGCGGTACGCTCCACTCGATGGCACCGGTCTCGAGATTCACGGCGACGAGCGAGCCGAACGGTGGCGGAGTGCAGGGAAGCCCGCCGGGTCCGATCAACAGCTGCCGGCGCATGGAGTACGGCGTCCCGCGCATCCGCGTGTACTCGGCACGCGGCCAGCGCCCGGCGTCGACGCGCCGCACACTGTCGGCGTTGAGCGTTTCGGTGACCAGCAGCTGAACCATGGCCGCCAGCCGGTTCACCGGCACCACGGCCACTCGACGCGTCGAATCGACGGCGACGCCACCCCAGTGCGCGCCACCGATGTTCGATGGGATCACGATCGTTCCCCGCAGGCTGGGCGGCGTGAAGGGCCCTTCGTTGCGGAACTCGCTGAGCACGGCCCGGCACCAGGCTCGATCCGCTTCGCTCGCGCCCCAGGCGTCGTTAGGCGTGTACCGATGCGGTACCAGCGGCGGCGTGACCGACGTGAACGGCTGCGTGGGCCAGGCCTCCTCTCCCGGTACGTCGCTCGCCGGCACACGCCGCTCCTCCACCGCGAACACCGGCTCGCCGGTCTCGCGATGCAGCACGAAGAGCATTCCGGTCTTCGTGGCCTGAAGGACCACCGGAATCGACCGGCCGCCACGGCTCACGGTGGTGAGCGCCGGCGGTGCCGCGTTGTCGAAGTCCCACAGATCGTGGTGCACGGTCTGAAAGTGCCACACGACTTCACCCGTCGACGCACGCAGCGCCACGATGGAGCTCGCGTAGCGGTTGTCACCCGGACGCATGCCGCCGTAGTAATCGGGCGCTGGACTGGTGGTGGGGAGGAACACCAGGTCGCGCTCCGGATCGGTGACGATCACGGACCACACGTTCGCGCCGCCGGTGCGCACGGCGCTGCTGTCCCGCCAGGAGTCAGGCGTCGGTACGCTCGGCTGCTGCGGGATGGGATCGAAGGTCCAGCGACGCTCGCCCGTTCTGGCGTCGAACGCGCGAACCTCGCCGCTGGCCGGACCCAGGTTGCTGTTGTCGGCTATCGCCGAGCCGGTCACCACGAGGTCGCCGATCACCGCGGGCGGCGAGGTCATCTCGTACGCCTGAAACTCGGACGGGGCCAGGCGCAGGCCACGGCGCAGGTCGACGACACCCGAGTCCCCGAACTCCGCGCACCGGCGCCCTGTGGCGGCGTCGAGGGAGAGAAGCCGCGCGTCGATGGTCGCGAAGAAGATCCGGCGCGCGCACTGCGAGCCCGTCTGCGCGCGTGAATCGCGCCAATATGAAACGCCGCGGCTGGCGAAATCACCGTAGCCGCGGTTGGGATCGACCACGGGATCGTGACGCCACAGCTCGCGCCCGGTGGCGGCGTCGAGCGCGATCACCCTGCCGAGCGGCGTCGAGATGTACATCGTGCCGCCGACGACGAGGGGTGTCACCTCCAGGGCGGGCGGCCTGCCGCGACGCACCCTGACTCCCGCCTCGCCGGTGTTGTACGTCCAGGCGACTGCCAGGCGGCTGACGTTCTCCTTCGTGATGCCCCGCAGCGGAGAGAAGCGCGAGCCGCCCGCATCGCGCCCATAGACGTGCCACTCGCCGGCTGGCACGGGCTCCTGACTCGACAGCGCTGCCACGCCAAGCGACAGAGCGGTGATGACGAGGACTACGGTCGCGGTCATTGTCTGCATGACCGAAATTGACTGCCCGTGTCGCGATTGTGGAAGGCGTATCCTCGCTACTCGACGCGCATCGCGACCAGCGGATCAGCGCGCGTCGCCCGCCATGCGGGGAGCAGCGACGCGAGCAGCCCGACCGCCGTCAGTGCGACGATTGCCAGCACCCACGTTGCCACATCCAGCGGACTCACTCCGTAGAGCAGACTCCCCATGAGTCGCGTCACCGCGGCTCCGCCGGCGAGCCCCACCACCACGCCGAGCGCGATGAGTGTCATCCCCCGGCGCGTCACCAGCGCCGCGATCTGCGAGGCAGTGCTCCCCAGCGCCGTGCGAATGCCGAACTCGCGCATCCGCTGCGCGACGGCGTAGCTCAGCACGCCGTACATCCCCGACACGGCAAGCACCAGGGCAACCAGCGCGAATACGGCGAGCAGCGTGAGATAGAAGCGCGGCTCTCCCACGCTGTCGGCGATGACCTGCTTCATGGGACGTACGTTCGTGACTGCCGCACCGGGATCGGCGGCGCGGATGGCATTTCGAACCGCGCCGGCCACCGCCGTGGGATCGCCACGTTTCACCCGCACGAGGATGGGAAACGATGTCTGTCCGTCCGCGTTGCGGCGCGCCGGACGATACACCTCCGGATGCGGCTCGTCGTACGGACCGAAGTTCCGGATGTCGCTCACCACACCCATGATCGTGGCGAACGTGGTGTCGCTCGTGTGAAAGCGCTTGCCGACCGGCGGCTGTCCGCCGAAGTCTCGACGCATGAGCGCCTCGTTCACGACCGCTGCCATCGGCGCCTCGGGCCGCTCATCGTCGGCAGGGGTCAGCAATCGTCCGGCGATGAGCCGTTGTCCGGTCACGCGGAAGAAATCGGGCGTGACCACGCGGTTCTCGACCAGCGGGCGCTGCGTGGGATCGTCACCCGGCTGCCCTTCGTAGCGGATGTTGAAGTTCCAACCCCAGTTCTGGTACGGCACGACGGTGATGAACGCGGCTGCCTCCACACCCGGAAGCTGACGAATGTGCTCCAGCGCCGGCTCGAGGAATCGCTGGACGCCGCTACCGTCAGGATAGCCGTCCGGTGACACGGTGGCGGCGAGTGTCAGGATCGGCTCCGGATCGAAGCCGGGATCCTCACGCAGCAGTCGGGCGAACCCCTTGAGCGTGAGCCCGGCGCCGATGAGCAGCACGAGCGACAGTGCGACTTCGGCCACGACCAGCGCACTCAGCGAGCGGTGGTGCGTGCGACTCGTGCCTCCGCCGCGCCCACCGCGAAGTGCCTCCTGCGGATCCACCGATGCACTGCGCCAGGCGGGGAGGGCACCACAGAGCACGGCGACGACCACCGACAACACGACGGCCAGCGCGACGATGCGCAGATCGACGGTGAGTCCGTCGAGCTGGGGCAGCCGCCGCGCCGCCAGCACGCCGATGGTACGGACGCCTGCGACCGCCAGCGCCAGGCCGAGCACGAGCCCCAGCACGGCGATCACCAGGCTCTCGGTCAGGACCGGTCGCATCACTTGCGCTCTCGATCCACCCAGCGCGGTGCGCACGGCGTTCTCGCGGCGGCGCTGGACGCCGCGTGCGAGGAGCAGACTGGCGACGTTCGTGGCGGCGATCAACAACACCATGACCACGGCGCCCAACATCAGCAGCAGCGGCGTGCGCACTTCCTGTCGTGCCGTTGCCTGCAGCGGCACCACGCGCACCCCTTCACCCCGCAGCTGCGGGTGTGCCTCGACCAGGGCGCTGAAGATCCGGTCCAGCTCGGCGTGCGCCGTCTGCACCGACGCGCTGGGCGCCAGGCGTCCCAGCACCAACAGATAGTTGCTGCGCCGACGGCCAAGCTCCTCGGCAGTGAAGCGCATCGGCACCCACAGGTCCGAGCGGACCACGAACGGTCCGTGCGGCACGGTGAGCTTGCGGGGTGCGATACCGACGACCGTATGCTGCACGCCGTCGAGACGGATCGTGTTTCCGATCAACGCCGGGTCGCTGGCGAATCGCTCCCGCCACAGCTCCTCGCTCATCACCACCACCGGCAGCTGGTCGAGTGCATCGTCACGCGGCAGCAGCATGCGCCCGCGCAGCGCCGAAGCGCCGAGCATTGGGAACAGGTTCCCGCTCACGCGCTTGACCTCGGTCTGGATGGACTCATCGCCCAGCGCCAGCAACCCGCCGGTCGATGCGATCGCGGATAGCCCCTCGATCAGCCGCGACTCGCGCGCCAGGTCCTGATAGTTGGGCGCGGCGAAGGGACCGGTGTCGAAGTGAGGCGTGGTTCGGAAAACGGTGACCAGTCGCTCCGGATCACGAAATGGCAATCGCTGCAGGAGCGCACGGTCGATGGCGCTGAAGATCGCCGCCGTGGCGCCCAGGCCGAGGGCGATGCACAGCACCGCCGAGATGGCAACGCTGGGGGTTCGCGCGAGGCCGCGCACGGCGCCGCGCAGCTCGGTGAGGAGAGACGTGCCGCCCATCTGGCCATTCCTCGGGTGGAGTGAGACACCGGCGGCCCAGAGCCGCAATGTGCCTCTTGGACAGCCGACAGGCGCGTGGGGTTTGTCCCGGGCACCGAACGTCCGTAATGCGGGTGATCAGAGTGGAGTGAGTGAACGGGAAGTGACGAGGGTGACGAGAGTGGAGTGAGTGATAACGACCGGGGTGAGGAGCATGAGACGGGGTGATGGGTTCCATCACTCCACCTCATGCCCCTCACCCTGGTCGTGGTCACTCACTCCACTCTCGTCACCCCTCTCACCTCCCCCTCCAGGCGCCAACCAGCGACGAGCCCGCTACCCGCTACCCGCTACCCGCTACCCGCGCCTGGCGCCGTGTCCGACCGTGCGTCCGGCACCGTCGGTCTCGGCTTCGGGGCAACGGGCATCCCCTCAGCCATTCGCTCGAGCCCGCCCACGACCACCAGCTCGCCAGGCTCGACCCCGCTCAATACCTCCACGAAGCCCTGCGACCGCGTGCCGAGCTGCACCACGCGGCGGCTCGCCTTTCCGTCACGTACCGCCCACACGACGTTGACCGTCCTGAGCGGCTGCACCGCATCCTCCGGCACCACGGTCGCGTTGCCACGTGTGGCCGTGGCCAGGCGCGCCTCGATGAACATGCCCGGTCTCAGCAAGCGATCGCGGTTCGGCGCGCGCGCCTTGACGACGATCATTCGATTCTGGTCCTGCACGACCGGATCGACGAAGTCGACCTCGCCGTGGAAGGTGCGTCCCGGCTCGGCGGCGACGGTGAACTCCACATCCTGACCACGCCGCAGCTTGACCGCGTGACGCTCCGGCACCTCGATCACCACGCGCTGTGGATCGACGGTTTGCAGCGTCAGCAGCCGCGTATCGCTGGTGACGTAGTCGCCGGCACTCACGAAGCGCTGGCCCACCACGCCGGCGAACGGGGCGCGCACGGTGGTGCGCGCGATCTGGAGCTCGAGCATCGCCAGCGCCGCGTCTGCGCTTCGTGCGGCCGCCTCGGCGCGCTCGAGATCGGCGGCCGACGACGCGTTCTGGTCGCGCAGTCTCCGCACGCGCTCCAGCTGCTGCCGCGCGAGATCGCGATCGGCCTTCGCGCGCTCCGCTTGCGCACGCAGCATGGCATCGTCGATCTGGATGAGCGGGGTGCCCTTGGCCACGTACTGTCCTTCCCGGAAGAGTAGTGCCGTCACGCGCCCCTGCTCATCGGGGCGGAGCTCGACGGCCTGAATGGCCTCGATGCGCCCGGTGGCGCGCACGGCATCGACCACGTCGCGCGTCCTGGCGGTATCGACGTCCACCGGCATGGGCGGCATCGCACCCGCACCGCCCGCCGCGGCGGGCTGCTCCGCGGCGCCATCGCCAACGCGGATCACCGCGGCGAGCAGTGCGGCTCCCAGCAGCAATACGAGGGTTATGACGAACCGTGGCCGCTTGAACCACCGTCCCCGTTCTCGCGGTTGTATCGCGCTACTCATGTGATCCTCAGTCGTTCGGATTCGTTCCGTCATTCTCGAATATACGGCGTCCCAGCAGCGCCTCGATGCGCGCCAGCGCCAGGCGCGTGGCATACCGGGACTGCACCAGCGTCGCTTCGGCCTCGCTCAGCGCCACCTGCGCCTCGAGCAGATCGAGGATCGTCGTCGCGCCCTCGCGGTACCGCGCGCGCTGCACACGATAGTTCTCTCCCGAAACGGCGACGCCGACCAGCGCCAGCTCCACACCGGCGCGCGCCGTAACGAAGCCGTGATACGCCTGCGCCATGCTCTCCGCCGCGGCGCGCTCCGAGTCCCGTCGCGCCGCGCGGGCGACGTTGCGATCTGCGCGCGCGCGCGCGACCGTCAGCTCGCGCTGTCCTGCATTCCAGATCGGAAGCGACACCGTCACCGCGACCTGCGTTCGGCTCAGCGCCGACGGAAAGAGCTCGGAGTCGTACGCGCCGGCGGTGGCGCCGAGCGTGATCTCCGGCAAGTACTGCTCGCGCATCGCTCCGACCACGGCTTCGGCGCCACGCTCGGCGGCGCGCGCCGCCAGGAGCTCGGGACCGCGCTCGCGCATCTCGGCCACCGCCTCCTCCTGCGTGATCGGTAACGGTGGCAGGAGCGCGGTGTCGATCGGCGCCGCGTCGGCAGGACCAGTCAACCCGATCTGTCGTCCCAGCCCGAGTCTCGACGCCACGAGCGCCGAGTCGCGGCTGAGCATCGCCAGCCGCGCGCGATTCACCTCGAGCAGCAGCTGCAGCGAATCCGACGCGATCGCTTCGCCCGCCAACACGCGCGCGCGGGCGACGCCGAACTGCTCCTGCGCTCGATTCAACCGATCCTGCGCCACCTTCTGCAGCTCGCCGTTGGCGAGGACGGCATAGTATGCGTCGTCGGTGGCCAGCGCTGTGCGGAATCTGGCCGCCGTCTCACTTGCCTCCGCGCTCTCGAGCGATGCGCGCGCGTTCTTGAGATTGCCATACTTCCCGGCACCCAACAGCGTGTAGCTCGCCTCCACCGTCGCGCTGGTGGCGTTGGGGCTGATGGCGCCCGTCCCGAAATTGAAGAACGGATCGGAGAAGTGCGTGTAGTTCACCCCCGCCCGCACGGTCGGTGTGAACATGTTCGCGTAGGCCGCCCGGCGCTCCCACACTGCCGTCTCGACGCGGCTGGTCGCTTCGACCGCGTCAGGGTCGACCGACATCGCGCGACGCCGCGCCTCCTCCAGCGTGACGACGGGTGCCTGCTCCACGGCCTGCCCCCTCACGGCCAGCGGCACCATGAAGCCACCGACGACGAGCAGCGTCCTGCACAGGACGGCCACCAATGCGTACCTGCTCACTGCGCCTCCACGGAAGCGGTCGCATGGTGCGCGACCGGCTGATAATCACGTCCCCCCGCTCCGCTCGTAGCCTTCACCCCGACACGCCGGTCACGCAGCCGCTCGAACAGCACGAATACCGCGGGCACCAGGTAGAGCGTGAGCAGCGTGGACACCAGCAGGCCACCGATGATGGAGTAGCCAAGCGGACGGCGACTCGAGGCACCGGCTCCGAGTCCCAGTGCGATGGGGAGCGCTCCGAACACCGACGCCACCGACGTCATGAGAATCGGCCGCAGCCGGATGCGCCCTGCCTCGCGCATCGCCGCCACTGCGTCGTGGCCCTTCCGTCGCAGGTCGTTGGCGTAAGTCACGAGCAGAATCGAGTTCTTCGACACCAGCCCGATGAGCAGGATCATCCCGATCTGGCTGTAGACGTTGAGCGTGGACCCGGCCACCCACAGCGCGGCCAGCGCGCCGGTGACCGCCAGGGGCACCGCGAGCAGCACCGTGAAGGGGTGGAGCAGCGACTCGAACTGCGCCGCCAGCACCATGAACACGAAGAGCAGCGCCAGCGCGAACGCGAAGTACAGCGCGCTGCCGCTCTCGCGGAACTCGCGCGACTCGCCGGCCAGATCCACCGTGCTGCCCGGCGGCAGCACCTCGGCGGCCACCGCGTTCAGCGAATCGAGCGCCTGCCCCAGCGTGAACCCCGGCGCCATACTGGCCGAGAGCGTGAACGATCGCACCCGGTTGTAGTGATTGAGCTGCCGTGGGCCGACACGCTCCTCGATGCGTGTCACCGCATCGAGCGACACCAGCTGGCCATCGCTGCCGCGCACCTGGAGACCGGTGATGTCGGACGGCGTCGCCCGCTCCTCCGGATCGAGCCGCAGGATCACGTCGTACAGCTTGTTCTCCGACGTGAACCGACTCACGTCGCGCCCGCCGAGGAGCGTTTGCAGCGTGGTAGCGATGTCGCGCGCCGGCACACCGAGGTCTTCGGCGCGATCGCGATCGAGCGTCACGACGAGCTCGGGCTTGGTCACGCGGAGGTCGGTATCGACGTTGAGCAGCCCGGGAATCTGCTGCGCCCGGGCCACGAGCGAGTCCATGCCGTTCACCAGCGCCTCGAAGTCGCGGTTCTGCACCACGAACTGCACCGGCGGCGTGAACCCGCCGAACGCCGGCGGATTGATGGCGAAGGCGAAGACGCCGGGCACGCCGAAGAAGAACTGCGGCTGCACCTCGGTGATGACGTCTTCCGCCGAGCGATCGCGCTCGTCCCAGTCCTCGAGAATGGTGCCCAGGAAGCCGCTGCTCGGCGGGCCGCCGAACCCGATGACGGCGAACGACGAGCGCACCCCTTCCGTCTTCTCGACGATCCCCTCGAGTTGGCGCAGGTAGTCGTCGGTGTAGTCCACGGTCGCCCCTTCGGGGGCAACCACGAAGGTGAAGAAGAACCCGCGATCCTCCGGCGGCACGAACTCACGCTCCAGCGACATGAAGAGCAGCACCGCGATCCCGGTGAGCACGACACCACCGCCGATCACCGCGAATGGACGTGAGATCGCCCACTCGAGCGTGCGGCTGTACCGCGTCGTGATGCCGTGCAGCACCTGTCCGACCGCGTGATGGAAGCGCGACTCGCGCGCCGACACGCGGAGGATCTTGGCCGAGAGCATGGGTGTGAGCGTGAGCGCCACGATCCCCGAGATGAGCACCGAGCCACCGACCGCGACGCCGAACTCGTTGAACAACCGCCCCGTCGCGCCGGTGAGGAAGAGGAGCGGCGAGAAGACCGCGAGCAGCGCGATGGTCGTCGCGATCACCGCCGTCGTGATCTCGCGCGTGCCGTCGATCGCTGCCGTCTCCGGGTCCTTGTGCAGCTCCTCCTGGTGCCGGTACGCGTTCTCCAGCACGATGATCGCGTCGTCCACCACGATGCCGATCGCGAGGATCAGCCCGAGCAGGGTGAACGTGTTCACCGAATAGCCGAGCGCACCGAGGATCGCGAAGGTGGCAATGATCGACACCGGGATCGCGAGCGCCGGGATGATCGTGGCGCGGAAGGCGGCGAGGAACAGGAAGATGATGACCACCACCAGCGCCGCGGCAATGAGCAGCGTCTCCTGCGCCTCGAGGATGGAGCGCTGCACGAAGGTGGAGCCGTCGAACGCCATGTGCAGGTCGACACCGGAGGGCAGCGCCGCGCGAACGGCCGGCAGCTCTTCGTGCACCGCCTCGGCCACCTCGATCACGTTCGCCTTGGACTGCCTGACGACACCGATGAAGATGCCTGGCTGGCGCGAGTAGCGCGTGACCGAGCGCTCATCCTCCGGCCCGGGCTCCACGCGCGCAATGTCACCGAGCTTGACGAGCTGGTTCTCGCCACTCGCGACGGTGAGATCGGCGAACTCGCCGGGCGTGCGCATCTCTCCCAGGTAGCGCACCGAGAACTCGCGCCGGTCGGACTCGATCCGTCCGGCGGGGATCTCCACGCTGCGGGTTCGAATGGCATTCTCCACGTCCTGCGCCGTGAGGCCACGCGCCGCCAGCTCGCGGGGCGAGAGCCACACACGCATCGCGAAGCGGCGCTCGCCGTAGATCGGCGCGCCGGAGACGCCGGGAATGGTCTGCAGGCGCGGCTTGATCTCGCGGTCGGCGATGTCCGACAGCTCCATGAGGTTGTAGCTCTTGGAGGTCAGCGCGAGGAACATGATCGGGAACGCGTCCGCCTCCTGCTTGGCGACCACCGGCTCCTCGATGTCCTCGGGCAACAGACCACGCACGCGAGACACCTTGTCGCGCACGTCCTGCGCGGCGGCCTCGATCTCACGGTCGAGCGTGAACTCCAGGGTGATCGTGCTGATCTGCTCCTGGCTGGCGCTGGCCATGGTGCGGAGTCCCTCGACGCTCGAGAGCTCCTCCTCCAGCACGTCGGTGACGGCCGACTCGATGACCTGGGGGCTGGCTCCGGGCAGCACGACGGTGACCGACACGATCGGCGGGTCGGCATCGGGGAACTCGCGTACGGGAAGTCTCGAGTAGCCGATCACGCCGACCAGAACGAGCCCCAGGCTGACCATGCTGGCCAACACCGGCCGGCGGATGAACGTCTCAGCGAAGCGCATTACCCCTCCCCTCGTCGAACCGATTGCGACCGGCCATGCCCGCCCGATCAGACCCGAACATAAACCGAAACATATGGGTCGCAAGCGCGCGCTTTTTTGGCGCGCCGGATGTCAGTCGATAGTTGCCCAGACGAAGAACCCTTAACCCGGCGACTCTGTTCCGCAATTACCTCCCGACTACCCTTGCAACTCGCCTACATAAGGTCGCGCTAGCTCGCGTCTACACATAGTCGCCACGGAGCCGCCGGAGGCCCACGATGCGCCGCGCGGTGAGCGCCACGCAACGAGCAGGACGTGAGCGGCGCTCCGGGTGCCGCGGACGGTCCATCGCGAGCGTGCGCCATTCGGCGCTCGAACGCGACTCCGCCACGCGCTTGCCGCCGGCCGCGAGCGGCGTATGTTCGCCTGCTGGTGTCCCGATCGCGACCGCTACCTGCTTGCTGCCCGAACGTTGGTACCTCTAGCATCCAAGAACGAAGTCGCGTCACCGGGACGTGATAGGCCACCCCCAGCCGTCGGCCGCCGCACTCTCTCGCTCGAGCGCAAGCTGCCGCTGCTCATGTCGGGGGTGTTGGCCGTCATCCTCATTGCGTCGCTCGCCCTCACCTACGGCACCCTCGTCGACGCCGGTGAGGTCAGTGTGCGACAACACCTCGGCCAGGCGGTGCGTCAGATCGCGGCGTCGGTGGAGCTCAGCATCACGCCGCGGTCGACCATCATGCGCACCGTGGCTCGCGATCCGGCCGTCCGGCGGGCGCTCGCCGGCGCGCGCCGAGAAGAGCGGCGCATACCGATCGGCAGCCTGCTCGACTCGGCCCCACAGACCGCCGAGGCCGTGGCCGCTCGTCACGCGCTCGCTCGCCTGCGCACGGCCCCCAGCGATTCCGGTCTTCCGGCCGAGCTCTGGACGGTGGACGGGCGCCGCCTCGTGCACGACGGTCCGGACCTGCCGGTTCCCACCTCGGGCAGCGGTGTGGACGGATCGCACCCGGTCGCGCGTGAGGGATTGATCGGGATCGACCACGCAGACTCGATCGCCTTTGGTGCGCTGTTCGCCGCGGGGGACCGCGTTCTCTTCTGGGTGGTCGCGCCCGTAGTCGAGCGGGGAGCCCCTGCCGGCTACGTCGCGCAGGTCCGGCAGGTGATGGGGCCTCGCGCCGCCACGCAATCGCTGCGCGAGCTCACCGGTCAGGATGTCGAGATGTACATGCGCAACCACGGTGACACGCTCTGGGCGCTCGCCCCGGGAACGCCGGTGCGGCCTCCGGTGCGACGCGACTCGACGGCGAGCGGCCTCTTCAACGTGCGCGACCGGGGCGGCCGGATGATCGCCGTCGAGGCTCGCGTGAACGGCACCCCGTGGTGGGTGGTGCTGGAGTCCCCGCTGAGCACGGTGGAGGGGCGCGCGCGGGCGACCGTCACGCGGTTGGCGACGCTCAGCCTGCTCTTGCTCGCGCTCGGCGCCGTGATCTCGTGGGCGATCAGTCGCCGCATCACGAAGCCGCTCGCATCACTCACCATGGCGGCGGAGGCGATCGCCAGAGGCGAGTATGGGCGGCGCGTCGACCACGCGGGAGGCGACGAGATCGGACGATTGGCCTCGAGCTTCAATCAGATGGCGAGCGAGGTGGAAGGCACTCGCCAGGAGCTCGAGATGCAGGTGGAGGAAGCGCAGGCAGCGGCCGAAGAGACGGAGCTGACCAATCAGCAGCTCCAGGTGGCGACGGCGGCCGCCGAGCAGGCGAAGGATGAGGCCGAGCGGGCGAGCCGGGCGAAGAGCGATTTCCTCGCCGTGATGAGCCACGAGCTGCGCACGCCGCTCAACGCGATCGGCGGCTACGCACAGCTGATCGAGCTCGGCATCCATGGGCCGGTGACGGAGACCCAGCGGGAGGCGCTGGCGCGGATCAGTCGTAGCCAGGGGCATCTCCTGCGTCTGATCAACGACGTGCTCAACTTCGCGCGACTGGATGCGGGCCAGGTGCAGTACGACATCACGAACGTGCCCGTGGACGAGACGCTCGACGGCCTGGAGGCGCTGGTGGCGCCGCAGATACGCGCCAAGCGGCTCACGCTCACTCACCGTCCGTGCGGAGCGCACGTCACGGTGCGAGCGGATCGCGAGAAGCTCCAGCAGGTCGTGATCAACCTGCTCACCAACGCGATCAAGTTCACGCCGGAAGACGGCACCATCGACATGGAGTGCGAGGCCGACACCACCCACGTGCGGATCCGCCTGCGCGATTCGGGCATGGGCATCCCGGAGGAGTATCAGCGCTCGATCTTCGATCCCTTCGTGCAGGTGGATCGCGCGCTGCACCGGCCTAACGAGGGGATTGGCCTCGGCCTGGCGATCAGCCGCGACCTGGCGCGCGGAATGGACGGCGATCTGACCGTGGAGAGCGAGGTCGGCAAGGGCTCGACGTTCACGCTGACTCTCCCGACCGGCGAGTAGCGCCAGTCAGGCTCCTCATCGCAACGAGCCTCGTGGCTAACCAGAGAGGCACGGAGAACACAGAGGATTCACAGAGGCGACGGAGCCAGGTCAGAGCTCCGCTCGCCACGAGCAGCCTTGAACCACGGAGGCACGGAGACACAGAGCAACCCTGGAGGTCCGTTGGACCGTCCACTGTGGTTCCTCTGTGCCTCCGTGTCTCCGTGGTAAGTGTCCTGCTCGTTGCGCGAGGAAACCGGTCCTACCCAGTCACCGCTGTGGATCCTCTGTGTCCTCCGTGTCTCTGTGGTTAGCTAGGGCTCGTGGCGCGATGAAGCGAGATGTCAGTAAATCGTCTCGACAGCGACGCCAAGCTCGGCCCACTGCGCTTTCATCGCGTTCGCAATGCGGGGCATGATCGCGCGGGAGCCGATGGCAACGATGGTGGGACCCGAGCCGCTCAACGTCGCGCCGTAGGCGCCGGCGGTGAGGGCGGCGGTGACGACGGCGTCGTAGCCGTTCACCAGCGCGCGGCGATGCGGGACGTGGAGCACGTCATCGAAGGCGGCGGCCAGCAGGGCCGCGTCGCCGGTCTCCAGGCCGCGCACGAGCGCGGCGCTCTTGGCGGCAGCTTCCACTGCGCTGGCGTGGGAGAGCGATGAGGGCAGCACGGCGCGCGCGGCGGTGGTGGTGAGCTCGAAGTCGGGCACCGCGAAGGCGAGCCCGAGATCGACGTGCATGGTGATGGGCGCGAAGATGTAGCGCTGGCTGGCGTCCGCGTCGCGCCGCGGCACCACGAGCACGGCACCGCCGAAGGCCGCCGGGCCCGCGTTGTCCGGGTGTCCCTCAAGGCTCGCGCACAGCACCGCGATCTCCTCGCGGTCGAGGCCGAGCTCCAGCGCCGAGTTGGCGAGCGACGCTCCGGCCACGACCGCCGCGGCCGATGACCCCAACCCACGCGCGATGGGGATGTCGGATGTCACCGAGAGCTCGAGCCCATCGGGAACGGCGCGCCCCCGTGCCTCACACGCCGCCGCGAAGCCCCGGTAGACGAGATCCTCCTCCGGCGCGCAGCTGAGTGCCGCCGCCGTGCCCTCGCGACGGACGCTCACGCGTCCCGGCTCGCCGCCTAACGAGAGCGACACCGTGAGCCGGCGATCGATCGCCACGCCGACACAATCGAAGCCGGCGCCGAGGTTGGAGGTGCTGCCGGGAACGGTGACTGCGCGACGCGCTGCGCGAGAGAAGCTCGGGGGGGTGAAGAGCTCGGCAAGTGGCGACCCACTCACCCCCTCGAAAATCTCCGCGCCACGCGCTCCGCGCCACGCCCCACGTGCCACGCGCGCTACTTCCTCGATCCTCGCATCGATCTCCGTCCCGGGACTCTGCCCCAGGAGGATGTCGGGGTCCTTGAGGATGTGGCCGGTGAGCACCGCCACCACACGGTCGCGGGGCTGGATCACCCCATCCCGAACCAGTCGACGCGCTCCGGCCACGCTCGCCGCGCTGGCCGGCTCACACCCGACGCCCGAGGCATCGATCGCCGCCTTGGCCTCCAGGATCTCCTCGTCCGGCACATCGATCACG